>NZ_JAAGPC010000033.1:0-62214 GCF_017104595.1 Burkholderia sp. Tr-20390
CAGGCTGCAGCGGCGCCCGAACAGATCGCGGTGCCGGATGCGGCGCCGATCCTGGCACCTTCCGCCGTTCCGCTGGCCGTGCCGACGCCGGCTGCCGTGATGGATCCTGCCGCGGTCATTGAACCGGCACCGGCGTTCGCCACGCCGCCCATCGCCGAACCGGCACCGGCGTTCGCTCCATCACCCGCCGCCGAACCGGCCGCACCCCGCGCCGACGCGTGACGCGGCCGTGGCCGGTCGCGCTCAGTCGCGCCGGCCGCCGCGATGGTGGAACCAGCTCCCGAGCGCGGTGAACACCAGCCCGGTTGCACACATGCCGATCCAGCCGAACGCGTGCCATGCGGCGACGCCGGCCGACGAGCCGAGTGCGCCGCCGATGAAATAGCACACCATGTACACGGTGTTGACGCGGCTGCGCGCCTCGGGCTTCAGCGCATAGATGCGCGACTGGTTCGAGATCTGCGCGGCCTGCACGCCGACGTCCAGCACGATCACGCCGATCACGAGCCCGACGAGGCTCGAGCCCGACAGCGCGAAGATCACGAACGACAGCGCGAGCAGCGCGATCGCGAGCGAGATGATCGCGCGCGGGCCGCGCTTGTCCGCGAAGCGGCCCGCGTACGGTGCCGCGAGCGCACCCGCCGCGCCGACGATCCCGAACAGGCCGGCGGCCTGCGGGCCGAGATGGAACGGCGCGCCGGCGAGCAGCAGCGTGAGCACGGGCCAGAACGCGCTGAATGCCGCGAACAGCGCGGCACCCGTCAGCGACGCCTCGCGCAGCCCGCGCAATTCGACCGCCAGATGCCACATCGAGCCGAGCAGCTTGCCGTATGACAGCGTCGACGTCGGCGAGCTGCGCGGCAGCCGCAGCACGATCACGGCGGCGAGCGCGACGAGCGCCGCGACCGACGCGGCGAATACCGCGCGCCAGCCGAAATACTCGGCGACGAAGCCGGCGGCCGTTCGCGCGAGCAGGATGCCGAGCAGCAGGCCGCTCATCACGGTGCCGACCGCATGCCCGCGTTCGGCCGGCGGCGCGATCTCGGCGGCAAACGGCACGGCCTGTTGCGCGATCGTCGCGAGTACGCCGATCGCGAGGCTCGCGACGGCGAGCACGGCCAGCGACGGCGCGGTGGCCGCGACGATCAGCGCGACCGACAGGCCGGCGATCTGCATCAGGATCAGCCCGCGGCGGTCGAAGCGGTCGCCGAGCGGCGCGAGCAGGAACATGCCGGCCGCATAGCCGAGCTGCGTCGCGGTCGGCACCGCGCCGATCCACGAGGCGCCGTCGGGAAACGCCGAGCGGAAGCTGTCGAGCAGCGGCTGGTTGTAGTAGATGTTCGCGACGGACACCCCCGCGATCGTCGCGAGCAGCACCAGCAGGCTGCGCGAATAGTGGGGCGAGGCGGCGTCGGTCGGACGGTCGGTGGAGGCGGTGGACATGGCTGCGCGAACGGAAGTGGGGCGGCGCAGCGCGCGGCGCACGCGTCGGGTGCGCAGGCGGGCTGGGCGCCGTCGAGGCTGCCGATCATACCGGAGCGACGGGAATCCTGCCGGCCGGGGGCAGATCGGCCAAACCGGCCAAATCTGTGTAACCGGCCGGCCGCTGCCCGTCATCGTGCGTGCGTCAACCCGTCAGTCGACCAGCTCACCCGTCGGTTCATAGAACGGATAGGGCCCGGCCCCTTCGTCGACATACACGTGATGCGACGTCATCCCCGCATCGGGCACATAGTGATGGACCGCGAACGCCGGCGGTTCCAGCCGGAACGCGGAAGGCCCGTCGGGCCGCAGGTCGAATGCGACCTGATGCGCGGGCGACGGCACCGCGGCGGCGAGCGTGCCGCCGAAGCGCGTGAACATCGTGCGATGCACGTGGCCGCACAGCACGCGCTCGACGTTCGGATGGCCGCGCAGCAGCGCGTCGAGTTTCGCGGAAGCCGCAGGCGCGAGGCGCAGCTTATCCATGTGGCCGATGCCCGACGCGAACGGCGGGTGATGCAGCGCGACGATCACCGGACGGTCGCGCGCCGCGTCGAGTTGCGCGGCGAGCCAGGCGAGCCGTGCGTCACACAGGTCGCCATGGCTTGCGCCCGGCACCTGCGAATCGAGCGCGAGCACGCGCACCGCGCCGATGTCGAGCGCGTACTGCACGAATTCGCCCGCCTGCAGCTCGGCGCGATCGGCGAACGCGCGGCGCAGCCCGGCGCGGTCGTCGTGATTGCCGATCATCAGGTAGTACGGAATCTCGAGCGCGGCGAGCAGCCCGCGCAGGTTGCCGTACTCCTCGTCGTGGCCGAAATCGGTCAGGTCGCCGGTGACGAGCACCGCATCCGGGCGCGGCACGAGTGCGTTCAGTTTTTCGATGCAGCGCGTGAGCGCGGCCGCGGTGTCGACGCGCCGGTACGCGAGCTGTCCCGGACGCTTGATGTGGAGATCGCTGATTTGAGCAAGCAGCATCGTCGTTCCTCGGAATTGTCTGATTGTTGTCGCGGCGTCGTGCGCCGCGGTGGGGTGCTGCATGAATGATGCCGGAAGGACGGATCAGGCGCCGAGCGCGATCAGGCCTTCGGGCGCGACCGTGAGGCCGACCGCCGTACCGCGTGCGAGCGCGATGCGGCCCGGCACGTCGATCACGAGCGCGTCGGGGGCCGCGTGCTCGATCGTGAGCCGCGTGCGCTCGCCGAGAAACGCGCATGCGCTCACGGCGCCGCGCAGCGGCGCATGCGCGGGATCGGCGAGTTGCGCATCCTCGGGGCGGAAGAACCACTCGTCGGCGGCGTGCGGCGTCGTGATCGCGCCGCCCGTGGTCACCAGCGTGCCGTCGCGCCATTGCCCGGCGAGCCGGTTCAGCGTGCCGATGAACTGCGCGACCGTGCGGTTGGCCGGGTGGTAGTAGATGTCGCGCGGCGTGCCGATCTGCTCGATGCGGCCCGCGCCCATCACGACGATCCGGTCGCCGAGCTCCATCGCCTCGGCCTGGTCGTGGGTCACGTAGACCGTCGTCACGCCGAGTTCGCGCAGCAGCGCATTCATCTCGCGACGCAGCGTGTCGCGCAGCTTCGCGTCGAGCGCGGTCAGCGGCTCGTCGAGCAGCAGCACGCGCGGCCGCACCGCCAGTGCGCGGGCCAGTGCGACGCGCTGGCGCTGGCCGCCCGACAGCTGGTCGATCGGCTTGTCCGCATGCGCGTCGAGCCGCATCATCGCGAGCAGCTCGTCGACACGTTCGCGCAGCGCGCGCGGTTCGGTCTTGCGGATCTTCAGCCCGTAGCCGACGTTGCCGCGCACCGTCAGGTTCGGAAACAGCGCGTAGTTCTGGAACACCATGCCGACTTGCCGGCGCTCGATCGGCAGCGCGGTGACGTCGTCGTTGCCGAATGCGATCGTGCCGCCGGCGTCCGGCGTGTCGAGGCCCGCGATCAGGCGCAGCGTCGTGGTCTTGCCGCAGCCCGACGGCCCGAGCAGCACGAGCGTTTCGCCTGCGCCGATCGACAGGTCGAGCGGCTCGAGCACGCGCGTGCCGCGGAACGTCTTCGCGCAGCGGGTCAGGGTGATGGGAGTGGAATCGAGTTTCATGTCTGCGAGAAATTCAGCGCGGGCGCTTCTTGAGTGCCCGCGTGCCGGACGGATCGACGCCGAGCCACTGCATCGCGACGAGCAGCGGCAGCGTCATCAGCAGGAACAGGATCGTGTACGCGCTGCCGACTTCGAGGCGCAGCGACGCATACGTGTCGGCGAGCCCGACCGGCAGCGTCTTGGTGTCGGGCGTGTGCAACATCCACGTGAGGTTGAATTCGCCGATCGACAGCGTGAGCACCGCGAGCGCACCCGCGACGATGCCGGGGCGCAGGTTCGGCAGCACGATCGTGACGAAGCGCGTGACGAACGACGCACCGAGGCTGGCCGCGCCTTCCTCGAGCGTGCGCAGGTCGGCGCCGGCCGCGACGGCCGCCACCGCGCGCACCATGAACGGCAGCGTGAACACGACGTGGCCGACGACGATGAACCACAGGCTCATCCGGAACGCGGTGAAGCCGCCGTACACGACCAGCAGCGCGAGCGCCGATGCAAGGCCGGGCAGCGCGACCGGCAGCACGAGCGCCTCCTCGATCGCGCGCGCGGCGCGGCTCTTGCTGCGCGCGAGCGCGTAGCCGGCCGGCACGCCGACCGCAAGCACGATCGCGAGCGTCGCGAAGGCCACGTAAAGCGACAGCGCGACCGACCCGTGATACTGCTGCCACACCTGTTCGAGCCAGCGCAGCGTGAGGCCGCTCGACAGGCCGCGGAAATAGTTGACGGTGAGGCCCGCGAGCACCGACATCACGACGGGCACGATCAGGAACGCACACAGCAGCAGCGTGACGCCCCATTGCAGCACGGCGATCGCGCGCGCGCCGGTGACGCGCGGCGCGCGGCGGGCGACGCCGTTCGCCTGCACGGGAGCGGGAGCGGGAGCCGGCGACGGCGCGGAAGAGCCGGAAAGCGATTGCATGCAGGAATCCTCAGGCCGCGGCGGCGGCGGTGTGGCCGGTGAAGCGGCGTGCGAGTGCGAGCACGGCCCAGGTGACGATGCCGAGCACGATCGACAGGCCGGCCGCCGTCGCGATGTTCGCGTTCAATGTGAACTCGGTATAGATCGTCATCGGCAGCACGTTCAGGTCGGTGGCGAGCGTGAACGCGGTGCCGAACGCGCCCATCGCGGTCGCGAAGCAGATCGCGCCGGCTGCGATCAGCCCGGGCGCGAGCGCGGGCAGCACGATGTCGACGAAGATGCGCCACGGCGATGCGCCGAGCGAACGCGCGGCTTCCTCGAGCGACGCGTCGAGCTTCGACGCGGCCGCGATCACGGTGACGATCACGCGCGGAATCGAGAAGTACAGGTAGCCGATGAACAGCCCGGCGACCGAGTACGCGAAGACCCACTTGTCGCCGGTGAGCTTCGCGGACAGCATGCCGATCAGCCCCTGCCGGCCGGCGAGCATGATCACCATGAAGCCGACGACGACGCCCGGGAACGCGAGCGGAAACGTGAGCAGCGCGAGCAGCACGCGCTTGCCCGCGAATTCGCGGCGTGCGAGCAGGAGGCCCGAGATCGTCGACAGCGCGAGCGTCGCGAGCGTGACGCCCGCGGACAGCGCGATGGTCTCGCCGAGGCTCTTCATGTAGCGCGCATTGCCGAGCAGCGCCGCGTAGTGCGGGAAGAACGCGCCGTCGGCGGACACCTGCACGAGTGCCGCCATCGGCAGCAGCCAGAACGCGGCGAACACCGCGAGCGCCGGCGCGACGAGCGCGACGCGCCAGCGCAGCGGGAAAGTCAGGTCAAGCATCGATGAGGTCCGGCCGCTTACTGCATGACTTGCAGGTATTGCTGGCCGAATGCCTGCTGGCCGGCCGCCATCTTGCCGAAGTCGACCGGTTTCGCACGCGCATATTCGCTCGCCGGCAGGAACTTCGATGCGATGTCGGCGCCGAGCGTCTGCGCGCGCACCGGACGCAGGTACGCGTTGGCCCACAGCTTCTGGCCTTCGTCGGACAACACGAAGTCGAGCACCTTCTTGCCGTTCGCGTCGTGCGGGGCGCCCTTCACGAGACTCATCACGTACGGCACGGCGATCGTGCCTTCCTTCGGAATCACGAACTCGACGTTCGCGCTGTCCTTGTACTTCGCGCGATACGCGTCGAAGTCGTAGTCGAGCAGGATCGGAATTTCACCCGACAGCACGCGCGCGTATGCGGTCTGCTTCGGCACGATCGGTGCGTTTGCCTTCAGCTTCCTGAACCAGTCGAGCGCCGGCTTGAAATTGTCGAGGCTGCCGCCGAGCGCCTGGTTCACGGCCACCGCGCCCGCATAGCCGACGAACGCACTCGACGGGTCGAGATAGCCGACCATGCCCTTGTATTCCGGCTTCAGCAGATCGGCCCACGAGCGCGGCACCGGCTTGCCGTCGAGCGCGTCCTTGTTCACGAAGAAGCCGAGCGTGCCCGAATGGATCGCGAACCAGTAGCCTTGCGGGTCTTTCAGGTTCGCGGGGATGTCGTTCCAGTGCGCGGGCTTGTACGGCGCGATCACGCCCTTGTCCTTCGCCTGGAACGCCGACGACACGCCGAGGTAGACCACGTCGGCGACCGGGCTCTTCTGCTCGGCGATCAGCTGCGCGATCGACTGGCCCGAGTTCTTGTTGTCGAACGGCACGCGGATGCCGGTCTTCTGCTTGATCGCCGCGATCTGCGCGGCCCAGTCGGCCCATTCCGGCGGGCAGTTGTAGCAGATCGCCGTTTCGTCGGCGTGGGCGGCGGGCGCGCCGGCGAGGAGCGCGGCGCAGGCGACGGGCGCTGCAAGCGCGCGCAGCAGCGAGGTCAGGCGAAAGGACACGGTAGGTCTCCGGGCGAGGGTGAGGCGCTGGGGTGGGGTGGTGGTGTGCAGGGTGCGCGGCGCGGGTTCAGGCCTTGCGCAATTGCAGGTCGGTGGCCGGCGGCGCCACTGTTGCGCCGTCGCGCACTACGTGCGGCAGGATCAGCGACGTGCGTTCGATCGCTGCGCCACCGATGCATTCGACGAGCCGCTGCCATGCGTGGCGGCCGATGTCGCGGTTCGGCGTCGCGACGCTCGCGAGCGGCGGCGCGAGCAGTTCGCCGAGCGCGATCCCGTCGAAGCCGAGCACCGAGAGGTCGTCGGGAACCGAGAAGCCCGCGCGGCGCAGGCCGCGCATCACGACCATCGCGAGCAGGTCGTTGCTGCAGAAGAGCGCGGTCGGGCGCGTCGCGTGTGCGGTGAGATGCGCGAGCACCGCGTCGGGCAGCTCGGGCGCGTTGAAGTCGACTTCGACCGGCGGCAGCGTGGCGACGCCGATTTCGTCGAGGGCCTGCGCATAGCCAAGATGACGCTGGCGTGCGCGATCCGACGCGGCGAGCGAGCCGGCCAGCATCAGCACGCGGCGGTGGCCGCGCGCGGTCAGCAGCCGCACGCCGTCATACGCGGCACGGCGGTTGTCGACCGACACCGACGGGCGACGCTGCGTGTCGTTGTGCATCAGCACGTAGTGCGGGCCGTCGTGGTCGAGCATGTCGAGCAGCGGGTGGGTATCCGCATCGGCGACGGTGAGGATCAGCCCTTCGACGCGCTGCTCGCGCAGCGTCTCGATCGCGTGGCGCTCGCGCGCCGCGTCGTATTCGGTCGTCATCAGGATCAGCTTGAAGCCGGCCGCGGTCGCGAGTTCGTCGATGCCTTGCAGGCAGTCGGCGAACACGGGGTTCGACAACGTCGGCACGACGACGCCGACGAGGCGCGTGCGCTCGCCGCGCAGTTGCCGGCCGAGCGGGCTCGGGCGGAACTGCAGCGTGTCGATCGCGGTGCGGATCGTTTGCAGCGTGGCGGGGCTGACGGTATGCGGGGCGTTGATCGCGCGCGAAACGGTGGCGATCGAGAAGCCCGCGAGGGCAGCGACGTCCTTGATGGTCGAGGTCATGAAAGCTTGCGATGTAAACGTTTTCGGCCGGAAAATTATCGAAAACGTTTGTGACTTCGCGATGACTTAGGCGACGCTTGTTTCGCGAAAAGCACGACACAAACGTCTGACGGATAGGGCCGTCGGACGACGCGGATTCGATTGTATCGGGGATGCTGCGGCGCGGGAGGAAATCGTTGGCGGCGGTGTGGCGGCGTCGACGACAACGGATGAATCCGTGGGGGCGTGATGCGGCGGCGCGGAATAAGGGAACGCATGGGCAAGCAATGGTAGAATCGCGTCCGCCCTCTTGCCGGGGTGATGAAATTGGTAAACATAGCGGACTTAAACGATTGAGTGCCCGGTCGGAAACGGTCGGTGCAGAACCCTTCAAATTCGGCGAAACCCCTGATGCGCGCATCGAGGCAACGCCGAGCCAAGCCTCGCGGCATCCGCGAGGAAGGTGTAGAGACTAGACGGGGGGCGCCTAAGGCGCATGGGCAGCAGGTAAAGCCCGCGCGCGACGGCGAAGGCATAGTCCAGCGCACGAACGGCATCGCGCACGCGACGCCGGCTTTGAAAGAAGCAGTGTGACGAAAATCCGCCGCCTTAACTGGCTTGCCGGTTCGAGTCCGGTCCCCGGCACCACGATCGCTTTCAGCGCGATTCGATGAAGGGACGAAAGCCCGCGAGAAGCCATGCGCTCGCGGGTTTTTGTTTTTGTGGCGTGGCATCGGGTGTGGTTACCGACGACCGAACGGCGACGCCACCGCCATCAGCGGCGCGATCCCTACGAATCATGCCCCTCGCGCACGAAGTCCAGGTTGCGCGTGCGCGACGTGTCGATGCGAAAGCGCGTCACCTCGTGACCCGAGCGTTCCACCGTCAAGACGCCGTGCATGACGGCCATCTGACCAGCAGGGTCGAACGTGAAAATGTCGTCGGCCACCGGTTCCAGCCGGTAGCCGGCGCTGCCGGCGGCGCCGGTCATGGTGAGGGTGAGTTCACCGTTCGTCACGGCGATCGTCGCACGTGCCGCGGCATCGTGACTGTGATACGCGCCCGCCAGGCCCGCCGACGCATCGGAGAGCGAGGGCGCGTGATCGGGCAAGCGCTCGAGCGTCTCCGCGTGACCGCAGTCCACCAGCTCGATCGCCGTCACGCGAGCCGCCGCCGTCGACGCTCGAGGTTTGATCAGCAGCGCTCTGCCTGTCCCGTCGTCTACCCGCAATCCGGCCTCCGTCTCGATGAGCGCCTGGGGCATCTGCTGGACGTTCTGAAAGCTCGCGTTGAGCTGCCCGTCGTGATCGCCGATCACGCAATACGTCCCGGACGTACGCGAGTGGTACCTGCCGAGCAAGGTTTCGTGCCCTGCCGTCGGCAACGGCGCGGCGGGCTTCGCGCCAAGGACGACGTCGCCCAGAACGATATCGACTATCTGCGTGGCCACTTCAACCGGATTGACTGCCGCGCCGTTCGTGAGAATGATGACGTCCAGTGCGTGCTCGGCCACCGTCAACATCTGACAAGACCCACCGAACACCCCGCCGGCATGGTGCAGCACCTCCACGTCGCGATGGGGTGTGAGCATCAGCCCGAGCGCGTAGACGCCTTCCGCGCCGCTCGAATAGTGCGGTCGGGTCAGCATCTGGCGCCAGCTTGCTTCGCTGCCGACCCGCTTGGGGCCGCGCAGATGCGCGAGCCAGCGCAGCATGTCGTCGACCGTCGACACGATCCCGCCTTCGCCGAGCACTTCCCACGTCGGAAAGAGGCCGCGCATGAATCCGCCTTTTCCATCCGGCACATGCTGGGTCGCCATGCGCGGGCGAATGCGCATGTCGTCGGCGACCGATTCCGTGTCGACCATGCCCATCACGTCGAAGATGCGCGCCTTCAGAAAGGTCTCGAAGGGGATGCCGCTGACCCGCTCGATCGCGAGCGACAGCAGGTGATATCCGCCGTTGCAGTAGATCATCCGCTCGCCCGGCGGAAAATTGACGTCGCGTTGCCGGACTTGCGCCGCCAGCACGCCGCCACGCGGCAACGTCGCGACGCCTTGCGCGAGCAGCGTGAGATCGAGATAGCAGCGGTAGCCGCCCGTATGCGTCATCAACTGCCGCAGGCTGGGGTCGCCTGCGAGCAGCGGCAGCTCGGGCAGGTACGTGCGGATCCCGGCGTCGACGTCGAGCTTGCCGTCTTCGGCGAGCAGGAGCGCGGCAAGGCACGTGAAGTGTTTGCTCGTCGAGCCGATGCGCAAGCGCGTGGCCGGCGTATTGGCGACGCCGTGTTCCAGGCTTGCCATGCCGAAGCCTCGCCGGTAGAGCACTTCGCCTCGATGCGCGACGGCCACGACGAGGCCGGGTTCGTCGCTCTTGTTGAAGCGGTCGAAAAGGGTGTCCAGTTGCTCGACGATGTCGTGCGATGCTTGAGTCATTTTAGGTATCCCTATGATTTAGAACGGAACGGTCAGCGCCGCGCCGATCGTGCGGGGCTGAATCACGCTGACGAGCGCCGGGCCGCCCATCGGTATCAGCGACGTGCCGGCCGCGATCAACGCGCGACGGTCGAACAGGTTGCGAACATAGAACGCCAGGCTGAACTTCCTGAAATCCACGCCCGCCTGCAGATCCGTGATCGCGTAGCCCGGCAACGGATAATCCGGCCGGCCCGAGCTGGCGTCGAACCCGCTATGACGTCGGCCGACAAAACGTTGGGTCACACCCGCATACGACGGATAGCCGTGTGCGCTGAACAGATAGGTGCCCGAGAGCGTGGCGGCGACCTTGGCCGAGTTCGGCAACGGCGCGCCCGCCGTCGTCCCCGCGTTAGCGTTGCCGCTCGTCAGGCTGGCGTCGATGAGCGACAGGTTCGCGCTGAAGTTCCAGTGCGGGGTGGGGCGGAACGTGCCGGAAAACTCCAGGCCCTTGATGCGCGCGTTGCCGGCGTTGATGACCTGGTTGACGCCATCGACCGTGCCGAGCTGCTGGATGTTCTTCCACTCGATGTCGTAGACCGACGTTTCCAGCGACAGCCGCTTGTCGAGCAGGTCGGCCTTGTAGCCCGCCTCATAGCTCCACAGCGTGTCGGGCGCGAAGGTCGGGCTGCCCGCTGCGCGCATGCCGGTGAGCGGATCGATCAGCAGCGCATTCGGGCCGCCGGGCCGGTATCCGCTGGCGATGCGGACATACGCATTGCTGTTGGCGGTCAGCGCATAGCGCGCGGTGAACATGTAGGTCTTGCTGGTGTCCGACGACGGTGCCGAGATGGTCTGGGTCGGGCCGGCGAGCGTGCCGTAGGTCGTCTGTTCGTACGTCTGGGTATTGTGGGCGATCCGGACGCCGCCGGTCAGCGAAAGGCGCGGCGTCAGGTGATAAGTCAGGTCGCCGTAGGCCGCGTACTCGTTGTACGTGCTGGGCGCCTGGAGCTCCGACAGGTCCGGGCCGGGCGAGCCGTCGGGCAAGGTCGTCAGAAAGCCTTCGCTCGAATGGCTGCGCTCGTGCGTATAGAAGAGGCCGGCCAGCCATTCGAGTCGCTGGTTGCCCGGCGACGTCAGGCGAAACTCCTGGGTCACCTTGTTCGTGGTGGCCACGTCCTTGGCGACCACCGAACCCAGGTTCAGCCCCTGGGCGGCAAATAGCGGCCCGTAGACACCGGTCAGGTCCTGCGGCGCACTCGTGTTGATCCTTTGATACGACGTGATCGAGTTCAGGCGCGCCCAGCCGAGCTCGTATTCGATCCCGGCCGAATAGAGCTGGATGTTTTGATGAAAGGGCTGCTGGGCGAACTGTCGCGTGGTCAGGTCCCCCCAGACCGGCTTGCCGTCGGCGCCGTATTCAACGTAGTTCGGATCGTTGCGATTGATGTTTTGCGAGAGCGCGGTCAGCCGGACCGTCAGATCCCGGGTCGGCGTCAGCAGCAACGACGCGCGAGCGCCGTAGGTGTCGCCGCGATCGATGTGGGTGTCCGCCTTGGGGCCCGCGGCGTCGACATACCCGCCATCGTGCTGCCCGAACACGGAGACGCGCAGCGCGGCAACGTCGGTCTTCAGCGGGATATTCAACGCGGCGTTGGCCGTCCCGCTCACCCCGCCATGCGCCGTTCCCGCTACGCCGGTGCCGACTTGCCCGGAAAACTGACTCGGGTCCGGTTCGTTGGTCACGTATTTCAGCAAGCCGCCCATCGCACCCGCGCCATACAACGTGCCCTGCGGACCTCGCAGGATTTCGACGTGGTTGAGGTCGAGCAGGCTCATGTCGAGCGAGAACGTCGCGCTTTGGGAGAACAGCGTGCTGCCGCCGAACGCGACGTCGTCGACGTACATGCCGACCGTCGGCCCCGTCTGCACACCGGTCGTCACGCCGCGAATACTGACCTGCCCCGACCCGCTGCCGCCGCTGGCGTTCAGGTCGACGCCCGGCTCCGAGGACAGGAAGTCGGACATCGTTTTCGCGCCGCTCTTCTGCAGCTCGTCGGCCGACAATACATTGACCTGCATGGGGACTTCGCGAGCCGGTTCGCGTCGGCGTGTCGCGGTCACCACGACGGTATTGAGCGTCGCGCCACCGTTGCCTTGCACCTTCGTCACCTCGGCCGGAGGGGTATTCGGCGCCGCGGCGCCGGGCGCGGCGGCAGGCGTCGCGGTGGACGCCGCATCAGGCGCGGCGACCTGCTGCGTCGTCGCCGGTGTGTGCGCCTGTTCCTGCGCGTGCACGCCCAACGATGCCAACCCGAATACGGGGCCGACGAAGAGCGGAGCGTAACGTCTGCCGTGCCGCAGCGGTGGCGTTACCGAAACCGCCGCGTGCTTCGTCCGGTTTTTCATCCTCACCATTGTCTCCTCCTGGTTTTGCAATCGACTGAACGCGATGCCGTGTAGCGCAACTCAGGGTGAACGGTAAGTGCCGGTTATTTCTGGTTCATGTGGCGTTTGTATCGGTGCTGATACAAACGATCGATGACGGAGCGGGGCCGCCACGCCGGCCGACGCGGCGCAAAACCGGGACGAAGACTTGTTGCGGGTTTGCAATAAAGGGCTCACATGGCCCCTACATTCACGGGCGATAATCGACGCCATCGCTCGCCGTTGGCCAGGACCATGCACAAACCCCGCTTCGATTCGGCTTTCTATCGCCTGTTCTTCGTGATGATCTCGATCATCCTCGTGATGCAGATCAGTGCCGGCCTGCTGCTCTTCAAGCTCTACAGCACCGCGCCCTTCAAGCCGCCGCCCGGGATGAGCGCGGCGTTGCAGTGGGGCGCCGCGGTGATGATCCAGGTGATGCCCGCGCTGATCTCGTCCTGGATCGGCGCGCGCATGCTGGCCGCCCCGTTCCGAACGCTGGCCGTCGGAGCCGCCGAGCTGTCGAGGAATATCGATGCGCCGCCCATCCGGGAAATCGGTCCTGTCGAGGCACGTCAGGCCGCCAGCGTGTTCAACACGATGCAGGCCTCGCTGCGGCGGCAAATGAGTGAGCGCAACCGCTTTCTCGCCGCTGTATCACACGATTTGCGCACGCCGCTGACGCGCATGAAGCTGCGTCTTCGCTCCGCTCAGGATGCCGAATTGAGCGAACGGATCAGGGACGACATCGACGAGATGACGCAGCTTCTGGAAGCCACCCTGTCGTTCCTGCGCAATGAAGAGGTGGTCGAGGAATTCAGTCCGGTCGATATCAATGCACTGGTGGATGCCATCGCGGAAGATGCGGCCGAACACGGTCAAAAAGTGACGATCAGTGGTGAGGTGCCGCCGATCTCGGCGCAGCCGCTGGGCCTCAAGCGCTGCCTGACGAATCTGGTCGCCAACGCGATTCGATACGGTGAAGACGCGCACATCCGCCTGATCGACGCACCGTCGTGCGTGCGGATCCAGATCGTCGATCACGGCCCGGGCATCCCGGAGTCGCAACTGGAGCGCGCGCTGGAGCCGTTCTACCGGGTGGAAAGCTCTCGCAACCGGAACACGGGCGGGACGGGGCTGGGCCTCGCCATCGCGAACGACGTCGTGAAGCGTCACGGCGGGGAACTGGTGTTGCGCAACGGTCCGGAAGGCGGGCTGGTCGCACAGGTCACGTTGCCGCGTCGATAGGGAGAAGGGCCCGGAGCGACCGTTGGCGCTGCTCTGTTTCACGCTTGATACAGACTGCTCACAAAGCGGAAATGGCGGGTGCTTATAGTCGATTCACGTCCTTCACTCCCATTCGGCAGACCTCGTCATGAAGATATTCACGGCTCAGCTTTCGACGGAAACCAATACCTTTGCCCCGTGCCCGACCGGATGGGGCGGCTTCGAAGAGAACACGATCTTTCACGGCGAAGCGAGTGTGCGCGAGCCCGACGGCGTGGGGCACGTGCTCGCGGAAGTGCGGCGCCTCGCGCAGGCCGACGGTCACGACATCGTCGAAGGCCTGTGTGCCGAAGCCCAGCCGTCCGGCCGCACGATTCGCGCGGTCTACGAGTCCCTGAGGGACGAAATGCTCGACGGCGTAAAGGCCGCCTTGCCGCTGGATGCCGTGATTCTGCTGCTGCACGGCGCGATGGTGGCGGAGGGCTACGACGATTGCGAAGGCGACCTGCTCGCCGGCGTGCGCGCCATTGTTGGCCCCGACGTTCCGATCTCGGTCACGCTCGACCCGCATTGTCATTTCACGCAATTGATGAAGGCGTCGGCCGATGTGCTGATCGCTTACAAGGAGTATCCGCATATCGACGCCGTCGATCGGGCGCGCGACGCCTATCGGCTCACGCTCGATATGGCTGCCGGACGCATCCGTCCGACGATCGGCGTGTTCGACTGCCGGATGGTCGGCGCCTGGCACACCACCCGCGAACCGATGGCGGGGTTCGTCCGGCGCATGCAGTCGTTCGAAGGGCGCGACGGCGTGCTGTCGGTATCGCTCGGCCACGGGTTCCCATGGGGCGACGTGCCGGAAGCCGGCGCGAAACTCTGGGTGGTGACGGACGACGATCTCGCCAAGGCCGACGCGCTGGCGGCGCAACTGGCGCGCGAGTTCTGGGCGTTGCGCGACGCGACACGCCCCGCTTGGCTCGATATCGATGCCGGGCTGGATCGCGCGCTGGCGGTCGAGGGCGGCCCGGTCGTGCTGGCGGATGTCGCGGACAATCCCGGCGGCGGCGCGCCGTGCGACAGCACGTTCATTCTGCGTCGCGTGGTCGAGCGACGGATTGCCAACGTTGCGATCGGGTGTTTCTGGGATCTCGGCGCCATTCAGATCTGCAAGGACGCGGGTGTCGGGGCCACGCTGAATCTGCGCATCGGCGGCAAATGCAGTGTGTACTCCGGAGATCCGGTGGACCTGCGCGTCACCGTCCGCAACGTGGTCGAGCGGCATACGCAAAGCATCATGGGCCTCGAGCAACCGCTCGGCCGGGCGGTATGGGTGGAAGCGGACAACGGGCTCGACATCGCGCTGATATCGGTTCGCACCCAGGTGCTCGGCGTGGACGCATTCACCGGCCTTGGCATCGACTTCGCCGGCAAGAAGGGGGTGGTCGTGAAATCGACGCAGCATTTCCAGACCGACTTCGCGCCGCGTTCGAAGGCCGTCTTCCATATCGCCGCGCCAGGGGCGCTCTCGATGAACTTCGCCGAACTGGACTATCGGCTTCGCGACCTCAACTACTGGCCGCGCGTGTCGAATCCGTTTGCGTCGGTGAAGTGAATACGTGCCGGCGTCAACCGACGCCGGCCAGCGTCAGGCGCCGGCGTGTACCCGTGTGAAGGCCAGATGCCGGGTGCGCGGCGTATCGACGCGAAAGCCGGTCATGTCGCCGCGCGTTGCGTCGCGCGTCAACGTAAGCATTCCGGTCGTGATGTTCACTGGATCGATCGGCACCAGTTCGAAAGCATCGTGGGCCAATGGCGTGAGGCGGTAGTCGCAACGGCCCACCGCGCCGTGCAGGCGAAGAACGAGGGCTTCGTTGTCGAGCCGAATGATCGCGTGGGCATCGGCGTCGTGGCTTGTGAATACGCCGGACATCGCGGCGACGAGATCCGGCGTCATCGCGGGCGGTTCGCCGACGCGTGCGAACGTGTCGACGTGACCGCAATGCACGATGCGCAGGCTGGAGAGATCGTTCGGTATGCAGGACGATCCCCATCGCAGCGCCAGCAGGCCGTCGCCGCTCGCTTCGACCTGGACGTCGTTCAGTTCATCGGCGCTGTCGTAGAGCGTCATCGGGCGTCTGGGGCAAAGGGGGCCCGCCAATACCAGCGCGCCTTCATGATCCTCCAGTGCATACACGGCGCCGCTGCGGGCCGACCGGTAGCGGCCAAGGCGTGCTGCGTGATCTGCGGCGCGCGCCGCGACAGGCGGGCCATCGCCATCCAGCTCGTCCGCCAGCACGATATCGACCACACGCTTCGACAGTTCGAGCGGTGCGTCGAGCGCGCCGTTGCTGAGCAATACGACGTCGAGCCCATGTGCCACCGATACCAGCATCTGGCAAGTTCCACCTACGACGCCACCGGAATGCTGTATCAGCTCGACACCTCGATAGGTGCTCTGCGTGAGACCGAGGGAGTATTGACTACGCAGACCGCTGGAGAATACGGGCAACGCCAGCATCTGGCGCCAGGTGTCGGCGTTGCCGACGATCTTCTCGCTGCATCGCAGGTGCGCGGTCCATCGCAGCATGTCGTCGACGGTCGAGACGATCGAGCCTTCGCCGAGCAGTTCCCACGTCGGAAAGATGCCGCGCCGGAATCCGCCCATGCTGTCAGGCACATGCATCGTCGCGATGCCGTGCTCGATCGTCATGTCGTTGGGCACGCACGCGGTGTCATGCATGAGCAAGGGCGCGAAAATATGGGTCGCGAGGAACGCGTCGAACGGCATCCCGCTCGCACGTTCGACGGCAAGCGAAAGCAGGTGATAGCCGCCGTTCGAATACATCATGCGTTCTCCCGGCGGAAAATTTTCGTCGTGTTGACGTTGCTGCGATGCGAGGAACGCGCCAGGCGGCGACATCGCGAGACCCTGCGTCAGGAGCGCCAGGTCCAGTGCGCATCGCTGCCCGCCGCGATGCGACATCAATTGCCGCAGCGTCGGTCGGCCCGCGGCAGGCGGTAGTTCCGGCAGATATGTGCCGATGGGGGCATCGGCGTCGAGCGCGCCGCGCTCGCACAGGAGCAGCACGGCGAGGCAAGTGACATGCTTGCTGACCGAGCCGATGCGCATGCGGGTGGCCGGCGTGTTGGCGATGCCGTGTTCGAGGCTGGCCAGGCCGAACGCACGCCGATACAGCAGTTGGTCGCGATGCACGATGCCGGCGATCAATCCGGGTGCGTCGGCGCGGTGATAACGCGCGAACAGCGTGTCGAGCTGCGTCGTCGTGGTGGATGAGTCGGATGTCATGTCGATGGCTCAGCGAGAGGAGGCAGGGGGGCCAGCGTGGCCCCAGACGTTGGACGGGCAGTGCAGCAGGCCGTCGATGTACGCGACACCCGGCTCGCGATCGCGTGCGAGGAAGATCGGTCCGTCGAGATCGACGTGATCGCACAGTTGCCCGAGCAGAAACGCGGGGGCGATCGCCAGCGAGGTGCCTGCCATGCAACCGACCATCACGGACAAGCCCGCTTCGCGTACATGCACGGCGAGATCGAACGCGCGCGTCAGGCCACCGCATTTGTCCAGCTTGAGGTTGACGATGTCGTAGCGGCGCGCGACGGCGGACAGGTCGCCGAGATCCTGAAACGATTCGTCGGCCGCGAGCGGGACCGGACAATCGATTGCTTCGAGACAGGCGTCCGCACCGATCGCAAACGGCTGTTCGAGCATGCCGACATCAAGCTGTTGCAGCACGGGGAGCATCGTGTCGAAGTGCGCGCGCGACCAGCCCTGATTCGCGTCTACGGCGAGCGGTATTTCCGGGCGCACGTCACGGATGGCGAAGAGGCGCGCGGCGTCGGCGGCGCTGCCGTCCAGCTTGACCTTCAGCGCCCGCGCGTGGCGCAATCTCCGCGCGGCACCGGCCATGGCACTCGGCGTATCCACGCCGATCGTCATCGTGGTTCGCAACGGGCGCGGCTCGGAGAGGCCCGCGATGCGCCAGGCAGGCATCGCTTGCCGTTGCGATTCGAGCGCCCACAATGCCGCGTCGACCGCATTGCGTGCGCCGCCGGGCGGCAATACGTCGAGCAATCGCGCGCGCGTGATGCCCGCTTCAATCGATGGTCGGACGCGTTCGATTTGCGCGGCGATGGATTCCGGCGTTTCACCGAGGTAAAAGACCCCGGAGGCTTCGCCGTTGCCGGCGTGGTGCCCGTCGTCGACGGTCACGCTCACGAGGCGAGCGGCGTCGATGACGTGGCCGGTGATATGGAACGGAGCAGCCAACGGCCAACGTTCGATACGCAGTGAGAGTGAGAGCGGGCGGGGTGACATGGGAGCGGAAGGAGGAAGGGAATCACGCATAGCGTTCGATTGCGTCGCGCACACCGCGGCCCGCCGTGCGCATCAACAGGCAGGCGGCAAAGAAGCCGAACGCCGCCACGCAGACGATCGACCACAGCAAGCCCTGGCTGAACGCATGCAGACGATCCGACATGAACCCGATGAACACGGGGCTGCCGGACTGCACGACGATCGACGTCAGGGCGCCGATCGCCGCCACGCGCGAGCGCAGGTGGGCAGGGCAGATGTTCTGCATGAGGGTGGGAAACAGCACCATGCCCGCGACCATGCAGGCGAGCTGTGCGCCGAAGAGGGCGTAGACCGGCGTCAGCGAACCCACGGCCAGATAGAGGAAGGATAGGCCGCCGGCGACCAGCGCGCCACATTCACACACGCGCAATGGCGCGAGCACGCCGAAGCGCGCTCGCATGCGGCCGGCAACGAGTCCGCTGAGCACGCAACCCGCGATGCCGCCGGCCATTGCCGCCACGCCCATGCCGCCGCCGGCTTCAGCCGGTGTCGCGCCGAAGGTTCGCACCGCCACGACCGGCATCCATGTCGCGACACCGCCGAACGACAGGTTGACCAGCCCGATGGCGCCGAAGAACTTGAGCATCATGAGGGCTTCGCGCCGGAAGTAGACCGGTGCGGACGGCAGCGGCGCGGAAGTCCGGTGACGCGCGGTGGCTGCTTCCGTATCGCCGTGCTTGCCGGGGCGAATGAGCAGAACCAGCACGGCCAGCACGGGGGCGGGCAACGCAACGGCAAAGAACGCGAGTCGCCACGGTTCGAGATCGGCGAGTCCCGCCGGCAACGCGCTGTGCGCCGCCGCGATGCCGTGCATCAGTGCGCCGCCGAGCGCCATCCCCGCCCCTGATCCCAACAGGTTGGCGAGCGCGAAGATCGCATTGGCGAGCACGCGCTGGCGCGCAGGGAACAGATCGGGAATCAGGCCGTAGATCACCGGCACCAGTCCGGCTTCGCCGATCCCCAGCCCGACGGTGGCGATGAACAACTGCCAGAAGTGGGTGGTCATGCCGCAGATCGCGGTGGCGGCGCTCCAGACGAGGACGCACGCGACCAGCACGACACGGCGATCCACGCGATCGGCGACCCAGCCGATCGGCAACGACGCCACGCCGGCGAACAGGGCGATGCCTGCGCCTTGCATCAGGCCGATTTGCGTGTCGGTCAGCCCGAAATCGTGGCGGATGGGTTCCGTCAGCAGGATCAGCATCTGACGGTCGACGAACGCGAAGAACGCCACGATCACGAGAATCGCGAGACCGAACCAGGCGCGTGGCCCGGCCGGTGAATCCGATGGCGGCCTCGAGGCCGCCACGGGGGCGAGCACGTCGGGGTTGGAGTCGAACATGAGGGCTCCGTGATGAGAAGGCGGTTACTGCATGAACTGCTCGTTGCCCACGAGCCCGATGCGGTTCGCGCCGAGCCGCTGCGCGGACGCCATGACCATGGCGACGGCGCGGTAAGGCGCCGCCTTGTCGGGCCGCAAATGCAGTTCGGTCGGCGCGGGGTCGACGGCGACGTCGTGCAAGCGCGTTTCCAGTTGCTCGCGCGAACGCAGCGTCTCGCCGTTCCATGCGATGGCGCCGTCGGCTGCGATATCGATCTGCACCACCGGCGGTGTCCGCGGTTGCGACGGCGGCGCGCCGGTCGGCATGTCCAGCTTGACCGCGTTCGTCTGGATCGGAATGGTGAGGATCAGCATGATGAGCAGGACCAGCATCACGTCGATGAGCGGCGTGGTGTTGATCTCGATCATCACGTCGGCTTCGTCGGCGTTGCCGGTGGGCATCGTCATGGCCATGTCGGGTCTCCTGGTCGGTATGAAGGGATCATTGGCGCGGCGGCGGTTCGGTGATGAAGTCGACCTTGACGATGCCCGCCCGCTGGCAGGCAGACACGACCCGGCCGATGGCGGCGTAGCGTGCGTCGAGATCGCCACGGATGTGGACTTCGGGTTGCGGCGACTGCACGGCAACCGCCTTGAGTTTCTCGACGAGCGTGGCGGCATCGGGCACGCGCCGTTCGTCCCAGAACACGTCGCCTTCTTTCGTCACGGCGAGAATCACGTTCTGCGGCGTCGTTTGCAGCGGCTGCACGGCCTCCTTGGGCAGCGTGACCGGCACGGTGTGCGAGACCACCGGAATCGTGATGAGGAAGATGATCAGCAGCACCAGCATCACGTCGACCAGCGGCGTCGTGTTGATGGACGACATGGTCTCGTCGTGCTCGGCGCCGTCGCGGGGGCCCACGGTCATGGCCATGGCTCACCCCACGCGGGTGAGGGCGGCGGCCTTGGTCGCGGCGGCGGCCCCGGCCGTGGTCGTGCCGGTCAGGATGACGATGTGCAGTTCCGTCGAAAACCCGCGCACGCGCTCCATCACCGCCTTGTTGCGGCGCACGAGCCAGTTGTAGCCGAGCACGGCGGGCACCGCGACGGCCAGGCCGATGGCCGTCATGATCAGCGCTTCGCCGACCGGCCCCGCGACCTTGTCGATGGAGGCCTGGCCCGCGATGCCGATCGCCGTCAGCGCGTGATAGATGCCCCACACCGTGCCGAACAGGCCAATGAACGGCGCGGTCGAACCGACGGTGCCGAGAAACGCGAGGCCGTCCTGCAGGCGGCTCGAGACGGATGTGGTCGCCCGCTCGATGGCCGCCGCGACCCACTGGTTGAGGTCGACCTGTTCGACCAGCGCGCCTTCGTGATGGTCGAACGCCGCGAGACCTGTCTCGGCGATGAAGCGGAACGGGCTGCCGGCATCCAGTTTTTTCGTGCCTTCGCTGAGACTGCCTGCTTTCCAGAATCCCGCCTCCGCCGCCTTCGCGCGGCGCAGCACGCGCGTTTGCTCGAGCAGTTTCGCGACGATGATGTACCAGCTGCCCATGGACATGACGACCAGGATGAGCAGCGTGCCTCGTGCAATGAAATCCCCGCCTTTCCAGAGCGCATCGAGACCATAGGGATTCGTCACCGTGTCGGTGGCGGCGTGGGCGGCGCTGGCCGCGAGGAACAGTGCCGTCGCGAGGGCGGCCTTGCGGGTTCGGTTGAGCATGAATGTCTCCTGAAATGCGTTGCCAAGTGGAAAGGGAACGGCTGTCGAGGGCAGCCTCAATCGAGCTTGAAAGAGAAGGGCACCTGCACGCGGACTTCCTCGCCCTGTGCGACGCAGTGGAACTGCCGCACGGCGTTTTCCGCGGCCCGGTCGAGAACGGGCGCGGCCGACCGGGTCACGCTCAGGTCCTTGACGTTGCCGTCGGTGCCGACCACGAACGACACGACGACGTCGCCGGTCAGGTTGTCCTTGAGCGCTTCACGCGGATAGCGAATGGCGGCGCGGACCTGCGTCGAGTTGGGACACACCACGCCGACGCTTGTCGACACCGGCGCCGCAGGAGCGGGTGGCGCGGGCGGCGCGACGGGGGCCGACGGCGCGGGCGTGGTCGACGGCGCGGCGATCGCGTTCGGCGACGGCGGTGCCGCGACGCGCACTTCCGGGGGCGGCACGAACGGCGGCGGGGGCGCGACGTGCTTCGGCGGCGGCGGTGCGATGTGCTTCGGCGGTGGTGGAGGAGGGGGCGGCGGCTTGATCTCTTCGATGATGCGCGTCTCGATCGGCTGACGAATCACGTCCACGACTTTCGTCGCGAGACCGGTGAGCAGTGCGTAGACGATCACCGCATGCAATCCGACCACGAAGGCGATGCCGCCAATGCGCCGGACAGGTGGCTTGGGTTGTGCGTAGTTCATGTCCCGCGTGTCTCCTGCGTCGATGTGACTTGGGAGCCACGTTAAAACCCGGGCATTTCTGGTTCATATCGGCTTTGTATCGGCGCTGATACAAAGTCTTTCCGGATGGGCCTTGTCGCGGCGGGAGTCGAGAAACCAGACGGAGCGGCGAAGGCGGACGATGCCGAGCGGCGTCTCTTCGGGAAAATACCGGGCGGGTTATCCATGACGTGAACGCTCGTCAGGCATCCCGATCGTTCCGGACGACCTTGTGGGGCAAGGTGCGGGAGCAATTATTTCAACGCTGCAACAATTCGTGCAAAAAGCCCTTATATTGACGGGCAATAATGAGTGAGGCACATCTCACCGCCGCAACATCGGAGACAAGACGCCGTGAACAAAGCGATTCGTATTCTCGTCGTCGACGACGACTCGCAGATTCGCAGCCTGTTGTGCGACTGCCTGGCAGACTTCGGCATGACGACCGCGCAAGCCGGCAGCGGCGCGGAAATGCATCACGCGCTCGGGGAGGGCGGCTTCGATCTCGTGGTGCTCGACCTGATGCTGCCGGACGACGACGGCCTCAATCTCTGCCGCGAGATTCGTGCGACGTCGGAAATCCCGTTGATCATCCTGACCGCGCGCGGCGAGATGACCGACCGGATCGTCGGGCTGGAACTGGGCGCCGACGACTATATCGTCAAGCCGTTCGAGCCGCGCGAACTGGTCGCGCGCATCCAGACGATCCTGCGCCGCGTGCGTGCGCAAACGCAGGGCCGGACGCGGGCGCAGGAGGAAAGCCGCTTCGCCGGATGGCGGCTTCACCAGATCGGCCGCCACCTGATTGCGGCCGACAACACGGTCATTCCGTTGTCGAACGCGGAATTTCGCCTGCTCAATGCGTTCCTCGCCGCGCCGGGGCGTGTACTGAGCCGCGAATACCTGATGGATACCGCGCGCGGCAAGTCGATCGACACGTTCGACCGCAGCATCGACGTGCAGATATCACGCTTGCGTCAGAAGTTGCGCGAGGACATCAAGGAGCCGCGCCTGATTCGCACGATTCGCGGGGAAGGGTACATGCTGGATGTCGGTCATCGTTAGGGTTGCGTGCCGATCGTGGCATCCCGCCCGGGATCGGCTGTCTCCCGCGTCATCGGCAGGCGGGCGATATCGTCCGACGCATTCGGTATGCGGCCGCGGCGACGCCGGCAAATTCCCGTCCGGACCCGGTTCGAAGCGGCACGGCCACGCGTGTCCACCCGCCGCGGCGGCCCCGCCTGCTGGCCGTCCGGCTTCCGACATGGCAAATCTGCTCACCGCAATCGAGCGGCTTGGGCATCGACGTCCGCCGCCGCAAGGCATAGATTTCCAAGGTTGACGTGCCTATCCGCACGCCAGCTCGCGCGCAGGCCGGCAACCGGTCGCGCGTTCCCAATCAGCGTGAGACACAATCGAGCGTGGAGACGACACGATGAGCCTGTCAGAGCCATTGCGTCTGCATGTGCCGGAGCCCACCGGGCGCCCGGGCTGCAAGACGGACTTTTCCTATCTGCATCTATCGCCGGCCGGCGCCGTTCGCCGCCCGCCGATCGACGTTGCCGCGGCGGACACCGCCGATCTCGCCCGCAGCCTCGTGCGCGTGCTCGACGACAGCGGCAAGGCCGTCGGCCCGTGGGCACCGGATCTCGACGATGCGCGGCTGGTCGCCGGCCTGCGCGCGATGCTCAAGACCCGCATTTTCGACGCGCGCATGATGATCGCGCAGCGTCAGAAGAAAATCTCCTTCTACATGTTGAGCCTCGGCGAAGAGGCGATCGGCACCGCGCACACGATGGCGCTGCGCGACGGCGACATGTGCTTCCCGACCTACCGGCAGCAGAGCATCCTGATCACGCGCGACGTCCCGCTCGAACGGATGATCTGCCAGCTGATGTCGAACGAAGGCGACCCGCTGAAAGGCCGCCAGCTCCCCGTGATGTACTCGGATCGCGACGCGGGCTTCTTCTCCATCTCCGGCAACCTCGCGACGCAGTTCATCCAGGCGGTCGGCTGGGCGATGGCGTCGGCGATCAAGGGCGACACGAAGATCGCGTCCGCGTGGATCGGTGACGGCGCGACGGCCGAATCCGACTTCCATACCGCGCTCACGTTCGCGCACGTGTACCGCGCGCCGGTCGTGCTGAACGTCGTCAACAACCAGTGGGCGATCTCGACGTTCCAGGCGATCGCGGGCGGCGAAGGCACGACCTTCGCCGGGCGCGGCGTCGGCTGCGGGATCGCGTCGCTGCGCGTCGACGGCAACGACTTCCTCGCGATCTACGCGGCGTCGAGCTGGGCGGCCGAACGCGCGCGCCGCAATCTCGGCCCGACGCTGATCGAGTGGGTGACCTACCGTGCGGGCGCGCATTCGACGTCCGACGACCCGACCAAGTACCGGCCGAGCGACGACTGGTCCCATTTCCCGCTCGGCGATCCGATCGAACGCTTCAAGCGCCACCTGATCGTCAAGGGCATCTGGTCCGACAGCGCGCACGAAGCGTTGACGGCCGAGCTCGAGGCCGAGGTGATCGCCGCGCAGAAGGAAGCGGAGAAATTCGGCACGCTGGCCGACGACCGGATTCCGTCGCCGGCGTCGATGTTCGACGACGTGTACAAGGAGCTGCCCGCGCACCTGCGCCGTCAGCGCCAGGAACTGGGAGCGTGATCATGGCGCAACACGAGACAGGCACGGCAACGCAGCCGATGACGATGATCCAGGCGCTGCGCTCGGCGATGGACGTGATGCTCGGGCGCGACAGCAACGTGGTCGTGTTCGGGCAGGACGTCGGTTATTTCGGCGGCGTGTTCCGCTGTACCGAAGGACTGCAGAACAAATACGGCAAGTCGCGCGTGTTCGACGCGCCGATCTCCGAAAGCGGGATCGTCGGCGCGGCGGTGGGGATGGGCGCATACGGGCTGCGCCCGGTGTGCGAGATCCAGTTCGCCGACTATTTCTACCCGGCGTCCGACCAGATCGTGTCGGAAGGTGCGCGGCTGCGCTATCGCTCGGCCGGCCAGTTCATCGCGCCGATGACGATCCGCATGCCCTGCGGCGGCGGCATCTACGGCGGCCAGACGCACAGCCAGAGCCCGGAGGCGATGTTCACGCAGGTGTGCGGGCTGCGCACGGTGATGCCGTCGAATCCGTACGACGCGAAGGGGCTGCTGATCGCCTCGATCGAGAACGACGATCCGGTGATCTTCCTCGAGCCGAAACGGCTGTACAACGGGCCGTTCGACGGCCATCACGACCGGCCGGTCACGTCGTGGCTCAAGCATCCGGCCAGCGCGGTGCCCGAAGGCTACTACACGGTGCCGCTCGATACGGCCGCCGTGGTGCGGCCAGGCAACGACGTGACGGTGCTGACCTACGGCACGACGGTGCACGTGTCGCTCGCCGCGGCCGAGGAGACGGGCATCGACGCGGAGGTGATCGACCTGCGCACGCTGTGGCCGCTCGACCTCGACACGATCGTCGCGTCGGTGCGCAAGACCGGGCGCTGCGTCGTGGTGCACGAGGCGACGCGCACCTGCGGTTACGGTGCGGAACTGGTGTCGCTGGTCCAGGAACATTGCTTCTACCACCTCGAGGCACCGGTCGAGCGCACGACGGGCTGGGATACGCCGTATCCGCATGCGCAGGAGTGGGCGTACTTTCCGGGCCCGGCCCGGGTCGGTGAAGCGTTGCGACGCGTGATGGAGGCGTGAGATGGGGATTCATGTCATCAAGATGCCGGATATCGGCGAAGGGATTGCCGAGGTCGAGCTGGTGGCCTGGCACGTGGAAGTCGGGCAGACGATCAAGGAAGACCAGCCGCTCGCCGATGTGATGACCGACAAGGCGGCGGTCGAGATTCCGTCGCCGGTGACGGGCAAGGTGATCGAGCTCGGCGGCCGGATCGGCGAGATGATGGCGGTCGGCAGCGAGCTGATTCGCCTCGAGGTCGAAGGCGACGGCAACCTGAAGGCCGGCGCACCGGTGCGGGAATCAAAGGTAGCAACCGCACCGGTCGCTTCGGCGCCGTCGAAGTCGGTGGTCGAGGCGCCGGCCGAATCGTCCGCCAAGCCGGCCGCGAAGCACGCACCGGCAGAGCCGCGTCGTGCGAAGCATGCCGGGCATGCGGAGAAAGTGGAACCGCCGCGCGCGGCGCTCGCGCCGGGCGAACGGCCGCTCGCGTCGCCGGCCGTGCGCCAGCGCGCATGGGACATGGGCATCGAGCTGCGCTATGTGCGCGGCACCGGTGAAGCAGGGCGGATCCTGCACGCGGACCTCGATGCGTATGCGGGTACCGGCAGCGGTGCGGCGCGCGGATCGCACGCGCATGGCTACGCCGAACGCAACGACGAAACCGACGTACCGGTGATCGGCCTGCGGCGCGCGATCGCACGCAAGATGCAGGAAGCGAAGCGCCGTATTCCGCACTTCAGCTACGTCGAGGAGATCGACGTCACCGAGCTCGAATCGTTGCGCACGGAACTGAATCGCCGCCACGGCGACACGCGCGGCAAGCTCACGCCGCTGCCGCTGCTGATCCGCGCGATGGTGATCGCGTTGCGCGACTTCCCGCAGATCAATGCGCGTTTCGACGACGAAGCGGGTGTCGTCACGCGCTACGGCGCGGTGCACATGGGCGTCGCGACACAGACGGACGGCGGTCTCACGGTGCCCGTGCTGCGTCATGCGGAAGCGCGCGACGTGTGGTCGATTTCCGCCGAGATCGCGCGGCTTGCCGACGCAGTGCGCGCGAACCGCGCGCAGCGCGACGAGCTGAGCGGCTCGACGATCACGATCTCGAGCCTCGGCGCGCTCGGCGGCATCGTGTCGACGCCGGTCATCAATCATCCGGAAGTCGGCATCGTCGGCGTGAACCGGATCGTCGAGCGGCCGATGATCCGCGACGGCGCGGTCGTCGCGCGCAAGATGATGAACCTGTCGTCGTCGTTCGACCATCGCGTCGTCGATGGCGCGGATGCGGCCGAATTCATCCAGGCCGTGCGTGCGGTGCTCGAGCGCCCGGCACTGCTGTTCGTGGAGTGATCACGCAATGAAGAACGAACACACCACGCTGCTGGTGATCGGCGGCGGCCCGGGCGGCTACGTCGCCGCGATTCGCGCCGGCCAGCTCGGCATTCCGACCGTGATCGTCGAGCGCGACCGGCTCGGCGGCACGTGCCTGAACATCGGCTGCATTCCGTCGAAGGCGCTGATCCACGTGGCCGATGCATTCGAACAGGCCCGCGGCCACGCGGGCGAGGGCGCACTCGGGATCCGCGTGCGCACGCCCGAGATCGACATCGCGAAAAGCGTCGCCTGGAAGGACGGCATCGTCGACCGGCTGACGCGCGGGGTCGGCGCGCTGCTCAAGAAGAACGGCGTGCGCGTGCTGCACGGCGATGCGCAGGTGGTCGACGGCAAGACCGTCGACGTCGTCGGCGGCGGCCATACGACGCGCATCAGCTGCGAGCACCTGTTGCTCGCGACCGGCTCCGAGCCGGTCGCGCTGCCGTCGATGCCGTTCGGCGGGCATGTCGTGTCGTCCACCGAGGCGCTGTCGCCCGAGACGTTGCCGAAGCGGCTGGTCGTCGTCGGGGCCGGGTATATCGGGCTCGAACTCGGGATCGTCTATCGCAAGCTCGGCGTCGACGTGAGCGTGGTCGAAGCGGCGGAGCGCGTGTTGCCCGCGTACGATGCCGAACTCGCGCGGCCGGTTGCCGATTCGCTCGCGCGGCTGGGCGTGCGGCTGTTGCTCGGCCACAAGGTGCTCGGGCTCGCGGAGCACGGCGCGGTGCGCGTGCAGGCCGCCGATGGCGCGGAGCAGACGCTGCAGGCCGACCGCGTGCTGGTGGCGGTGGGGCGCCGGCCGCGCGTCGACGGCTTCGGGCTCGAGTCGCTGCCGCTCGATCGCAACGGCCGCGCGCTGTGGATCGACGACGAGTGCCGGACGTCGATGCGCAACGTCTGGGCGATCGGCGACGTCGCCGGCGAGCCGATGCTCGCGCATCGCGCGATGGCGCAGGGCGAGATGGTGGCCGAGCTGATCGCCGGCAAGCGCCGCAAGTTCGTGCCCGCATCGATCCCGGCCGTGTGCTTCACCGATCCGGAGATCGTCACGGCCGGCTGGTCGCCGGACGACGCGCGGGCGGCCGATGTCGACTGCGTGAGCGCGTCGTTCCCGTTCGCGGCGAACGGGCGCGCGATGACGCTGCAGGCGACCGACGGCTTCGTGCGTGTCGTCGCGCGGCGCGACAACCACCTGATCGTCGGTTGGCAGGCGGTCGGGCGCGGCGTGTCGGAGCTGGCTGCCGCGTTCTCGCAGTCGCTGGAGATGGGCGCGCGGCTGGAGGATATCGGCGGCACGATCCATGCGCACCCGACGCTCGGCGAAGCGCTGCAGGAGGCCGCGCTGCGTGCGCTTGGGCACGCGGTGCATGTGTGACGGGCGAGCCTCCTGAAAAAGCGCCGCGGATGCGCAACGCGCGTATCCGCGGCGATATTTACGACAGGTAGACGGCAGACACGTTCATTCGATATCCGGCACGCTGCGATGCCGGTGCTCCGGGTTTCGCCTAGTCCTCCGGATCGTATTGACCGTCGTCCGTCCTGCTGCGGCCGGCGGATGCCGCCCGCATCCTCAATTCCCGCGGCGTTACGCCGAAGTGCCGCCGAATCGCGGTCGACAGGTAGCTTTGCGTGCCGAATCCGCAGTCCAGTGCGATCGACAGGATGCTGTCCGACGTATGTTCGAGCAGCAGGCGTGCGCGTTCCAGCCGCCGCTCGATGATGTATTGCGCCGGCGTGCGGGAAAACTGCATCCTGAATGCGTCGATCGTCGCGCGCTCGCTCATGCCAACCAGTCGGCAGAGGTCGGCCGTGTCGATACGGCTTTCCAGCGACGCATCGATGAACCGGTTGATCGTCTGTGCGCACAGCGGCGCGCTGGCGGCGTCGGCTGTCAACGGCTGATCGGCGGCGTGCGGGTTTCGCCGGTAGGTGGCGCCGGGCGGTTCGCCGAAGCGACGGTAGTACTCCCGAATGAAGCGCGCCGTGATCGAGAATCCATGCGCATGCAACGTCGCATCGAAATCCGGCCCGTCGCCTCGCGCGAGCGCGCGGTTCACGTGGCGAAAGCGCGCTTCGTTGCGCAGTTCGGTCGATGACCGGCCTGTCAGGCGGCGGATGCCGTGCTCCAGCGCCTCGGTCGCGCAGCCGAGCACGTGCGCGATCGCGCCGAGCGTTTTCCACCGCAGCGGCGCGTCCTCGAGCATGTGGATTGCCATGCGAGTCTGGTGTTCGGGCGTGCAATGGTCGCGGTCGAACAGCGCGCCGTGGTTGTTCGCGTGGCCGGCCACCATGATCTTCAGCATGTGTTCGAGCAACGCGTCGACGGCGACGCCGGGAATGGGCGACATCCTGATCATCCGGCGCAGGCAACCGGCCGCGGCATTCCATTGCATCCGCAGCTCGGGCGAGACCGGTGTCAGCCCGAACTCGACCGGCTCGAGCCCCGGCCGGCCAATCCATTGTGCGAGAAAGCGGTTGACCCGGTCCGCATCGATGATGACCGACAGATGGCCGAATCCGTCGCCCCCCGTCGTGCAGAACGAGTGGCCAGTCGACGAAATCGGCATGACGTCACCCGTCGTGCAGGCCGCATCGTCACCGTTGCTTTCGTAACGAGCGTGGCCACGACGGCAGGACAGGAACAGGTAGTTCGGACGCGCATCGTTCGAGCGGAAGTGAAAAGGCATCAGGTAGTCGACGTCGTAGACGCCGATGCCGTTCCATTCATGTCCCGTCATGCTGACATTCCGACGAACCGCGTGCTGCGCCGTGAACTGGTTGTCGGCATAGATCGTGCCGATGAAATCGGACACTTCGTCGGGGTCGTCGCTGCGAAACCGGTGCGTCCTGTGAAGCGGGTCGCTCATGCTGGTTTCCACTCCGAACGGATGCCGGCGCGACTCGATGCCGGCGGCGGTGTGACGGGACGCACGCAACCGGCGTGCGTGCCCACTATTGCACCTTGCCGGCGCACCGTGCGTCAAGAATTGTCAAACGGGCGGCTGCACGCGGAAGGCCCGTGTTGTCTGATGAAACACCGCGCGGCAACGTCGATGTGTCCGCTCGGCCGGCTTCCGGATTTTCATTTTTCCGGTACGCATTCTTGAAAGAACCGGCACGGTCGGAACGCTAATATGGTTGAACCGATTGTTAGTCAATCGTGGATAGTGCATCTCGACGCGCCCCGTTCATTCGCGCCATCGGCTCGACTACACTCGATCCATCCCAATATTTTCAGTGATCCGGAGTTTTCGAATGAACACAGCATCGATGGCAGACAAGGTCGTATTGATCACTGGCGTCTCGTCCGGTCTCGGTCGCGAACTGGCGCAACGGCTGCTCGCAGAAGGCGCGCGGGTCGCGGGCACCGTACGCGGAGCGGAGCAGGTCGCCGAATTCGAACGGCTTGCGCCCGGGCGTGCGCTCGGTGTCCTGATGGACATCACGCAGCCCGACACGGTAGCGGCGGGCGTGCAGCGTGTGATCGAGCAGTTCGGCCGGATCGACGTGCTCGCCAACAATGCTGGCGTCGGCACGGTCGGCGCGGTCGAGGAGACGACCGAAGCCGATGCGCAGCAGATCTTCGACGTGAATTTTTTCGGCGGGTTGCGCCTGATCCATGCGGTCTTGCCCACCATGCGCCGCCAGCGCTCGGGGCACATCGTGCAGTTCTCGTCGATCGCCGGGTTCGCGGGCTACCCGGGGCTGGGCGTGTACGCCGCGGCCAAGGCCGCGACCGGCGTGCTCGGCGAGGCGTTGGCCGGCGAGCTCGCACCGCTCGGCATTCATGTGACGGTGCTGACGATCGGCATTTTCGAAACCCAGTTCGCCGGACGTTCGCTGGCGTATACGTCGAACCGGATCGACGACTACGCGGACACGCCGGCCGGCCAGTTCCGCGGATTCATCGGCCAACTGCAAGGCAAGCAGCCCAATGTGCCGGAAAAGGGCGCACAGGCGATCGTCGATATCCTCAAGGCGGAGAAGCCGCCGGTCCATCTCGCGCTTGGTGCCGATGCGGTGGGAACGATGCTCGGCCGAGCCGAATCGATCGAGCGTGATATCCGCGCATGGGAAACCGTGTCGCGATCGACTCAGCGCGACTGAGCGGGTATCCGGTTCGTTCGGGTAAGGTCCGGATCAATAGTATCGGTGTGCTAAGTAACGGGAAGGAATCGTCGTGAATCGGCCCTCGTCGCGATCGATATCGCGCGGGCCAGGCATGCGTCCGGATGCGCTGGACGCGAAACCGTGGAGAAGCAGACATGAACAATCGAACAAGCGTGGCGATCGTGACCGGCGCATCGCGAGGTATCGGCGCGGCAATCGCGCGGCGCCTGGTGGACGACGGGCTGGCCGTCGTCATCAATTACGCAGGCAAGGCGAGCGAGGCCGAGGAACTGGCGAGCGATCTCGCGGGCGAGGGCGGGCGGGCGGTCGCGGTCCAGGCGGACGTCAGCGATCCGGCTGCCGTGGCGCGGCTGTTCGATGTGGCCGAAGCGAAGTTCGGCGGCGTCGACGTGCTGGTGAACAACGCCGGAATCATGAAGCTGGCGCCACTGGTCGATAGCGACGACGCGCTGTTCGACACGCAGATCGCCATCAACCTGAAGGGGACGTTCAACACGCTGCGCGCGGCGGCGCGCCGGCTGCGCAACGGCGGGCGCATCGTCAACCTGTCGAGCAGCGTGGTCGGACTGAGGCCCGAGACGTACGGCGTCTATACGGCCACCAAGGCAGCGGTCGAAGCGATGACGGGCATCCTGTCCAAGGAGCTGCGCGGTCGCTCGATCACCGTCAACGCCGTCGCGCCGGGGCCGACCGCGACCGACCTGTTCCTGAACGGCAAGTCGGCGGAGCTGATCGAGCGCCTGTCGAAGATGAATCCGCTGGAGCGTCTCGGTACACCGGCCGATATCGCGAACGCGGTCGCGTTCCTCGTTGGTCCGGACGGCGGCTGGATCAACGGGCAGGTGCTGCGCAGCAACGGCGGGATGGTTTGAGTCCGCACGGTTCGTATCGAAGGATCGCAGTCGTCAATCAAGGAGCATCGTCATGGGCAAAACCATTCTCATTACCGGTGCGTCGAGCGGCTTCGGCCGCCTGACGGCCGAAGCGCTGGCGGCGGCCGGCCACACCGTGTTCGCGTCGATGCGCGATACGGCCGGACGCAATGCGCCGGTCGTCGCGCAGATGGCCGCGCAGTCGAAAGCGCAGGGCATCGATCTGCGCACCGTCGAGATCGACGTGCAGTCGCAGGATTCCGTCGACGCCGGCGTCGCCAGCGTGATCGCCGAGGCCGGCCGCATCGACGTGCTGGTGCACAACGCGGGGCACATGGTGTTCGGTCCCGCCGAAGCGTTTACGCCGGAGCAGTATGCGCACCTGTACGACGTGAACGTGCTGAGCACGCAGCGCGTGAACCGCGCGGTGTTGCCGCATATGCGGAAAAGCGCCCGAGGCCTGCTGCTCTGGGTCTCCAGCAGCAGCTCGGCGGGCGGCACGCCGCCGTACCTGGCGCCGTATTTCGCGGCGAAGGCCGCAATGGATGCGATCGCGGTGCAGTATGCGCGCGAGCTGTCGCGCTGGGGCATCGAGACGTCGATCGTCGTGCCGGGCGCATTTACCGGCGGCACCAACCATTTCGCGCATGCGGGCGCGCCGGCCGACGCGTCGCGTGCGGCCGAATACGATGCGGGGCCGTATGCGGGCTTCGGCGAGCAGGTGCTGAAGGCGTTTGCGGACATCGTGCCGGCCGACGCCGATGCAAGCGAGGTGGCACGTGCGATCGTCGACATCGTGGGCATGCCGTTCGGCAAGCGTCCGTTCCGCGTGCACATCGATCCGACGCAGGACGGCGCGGCTGTCGGCTTCGCGGTGCTCGACCGCGTGCGTGCGGAGATGCTGCATCGCGTCGGCCTGTCCGACCTGCTGCAGCCGAAAGCGAATGCGTGACGCGCCGGGCGGCCGGCCGCAGCCGGCGCGTGGCCACTGATCCGGAACGTCATCCCGGACGTGGATCGAACAGGAAATGAATCAGGAGAGCGAAATGGCAAATCATGAAATCAAGGGCAAGACCGTACTGATCGCCGGCGGCGCGAAGAACCTGGGTGGCCTGATCGCACGCGATCTGGCCGCGCATGGCGCGAAGGCCGTCGCGATTCACTACAACAGCGCAGGCTCGAAGGCGGACGCGGAGACGACGGTCGCGGCGATCAAGGCGGCCGGCGCCGAGGCGGTCGCATTCCAGGCGGACCTGACGAGCGCGGCGGCCGTCGAGAAGCTGTTCGCCGATGCGGTTGCGGCGGTCGGCCGCCCGGACATCGCGATCAACACGGTCGGCAAGGTGCTGAAAAAGCCGTTCACCGAAATCAGCGAAGCGGAATACGACCAGATGAGCGCGGTGAACGCGAAGTCGGCGTTCTTTTTCCTGCGTGAAGCGGGGCGGCACGTGAACGACAACGGCAAGATCGTCTCGCTGGTTACGGCGCTGCTCGGCGCATTCACGCCTTATTACGCCGCGTATGCGGGTACGAAGGCGCCCGTCGAGCACTACACGCGCGCGGCGGCGAAGGAGTTCGGTGAGCGCGGCATTTCGGTGACGGCAGTGGGGCCCGGCCCGATGGACACGCCGTTCTTCTATCCGGAGGAGGGGGCGGACGCGGTCGCGTATCACAAGACGGCCGCCGCGCTGTCGAAGTATTCGAAGACGGGGCTGACCGACATCGAGGACGTCGTGCCGTTCATTCGTCACCTGGTCAGCGACGGCTGGTGGATCACCGGCCAGACGATCCTGATCAACGGCGGCTATACGACCAAGTAACACACCTCGGCTGCCCGTGTTTTGCCCGGCACGCGTTGCCTGCCCGTCACGCGTCGGGGCAGGACGACGGGCGGCCGTCTTTCATCGAGGATCGGCATCGTGAACACCGACATACTCCACCATCCGGTCGTGCGGCGCGCGATCGACGCGCTCCAGCAAGGCGATGGCGCGGCATGGGCCGCGCTGTTCGCGCCCGATGCGACGCTGTACGACGACGGCCGGCCACGAGACCTGCACGCATTCAACCGGGACGCGATCGGGACCGAGCGCTTCACGACGATCGATCGCGTCGACAACGACGGGCTCGAGATCCACGGCCGGTTTCATTCGGATCGCTGGGGCACGTTCCGTACGTACTTCAAGTTCCGGGTCGACGCCGATGGCCGGATTACCCGGCTCGACATCGGGCAGGCCTGAGCCGTCCGCATGCCGCCCGTTGCCGCTCCGGCCGGCGGCTTCCCCAAGGAGAACGCGACCATGTCGAACCCCTACCAGTCCGTGCTCGACGCGCAACGTGCGCGTTTCGACTCGGACGTCACGAAAACCCTTGCATGGCGCATCGCGCAGCTCGACCGGATGGAGCGGATGCTGCACGATCACCAGGACGCGCTGTGCGCGGCGCTGTACGAGGATTTCGGCAAGCCGCCGTTCGAGCAACTGTTCGAAATCTCCGTGCCGACCGGTGTCATCCGCTACTACCGCGAGCATCTGCACGAACTGATGGCGCCGCAGACAGTGGCGATTCCGCCGGCGCTGGAGGCGGCCGGCAACGCCGGCATGATCTACAAGGAGCCGTACGGCGTGACGCTCGTGATCGGCCCGTTCAACGCGCCGATTCTGTTGCTGCTGGATCCGGCGATCGCGGCATTGGCAGCCGGCAATACGGTGGTGCTGAAGCCGGCGAACACCACGCCCGCGACGGCCGCGCTGCTGAGCCGGCTCGTGCCGCAGTACTTCTCACCGGAGGACGTCGCCGTCGTCACGGGCGGTCGCCAGGAAATCGGCGCATTGCTGGAGTTGCCGTTCGACTTCATCTTCTTCACCGGCAGCTCGGCGGTCGGCAAGGTCGTGATGCGCGCCGCCGCCGAGCATTTGACACCGGTCTTGCTGGAACTCGGCGGGCAGAACCCATGCATCGTCGACGAAACCGCGAATCTCGACATCGCGGCCGACCGTGTCGCGTGGGGGCACAACGCGATCTCGGGACAATGGTGCATCGCGCCCGGCTATGTGTACGTGCATGAATCGGTGGCCGAGGCCTTCATCGCGAAGCTCAAGGCGTCGATCACCGCGATGTACGGCGACGATCCGCAACAAAGCCCCGATTTCGCGCGAATGATCAGCGAACACGATGCCGAACGCGTCGCGTCTTACATCGTCGCCGACAAGGTCGTGCACGGCGGCCGCCACGACATCGCGGCACGCTATGTCGAGCCGACCGTGCTGTACCCGTCGACCTGGGACGATCCGGCGATGCAACAGGAAGTGTTCGGCCCGGTGCTGCCCGTGCTGCCGTACCGCGAACTGCGCGAGATCGTCGGCATCATGAAGCGCAAGCCGAAGCCGCTCGCGTGCTACGTGTTCAGCAAGCGGCAGGCGAGCATCGACTGCGTGCTCAACAGCCTGTCGTTCGGCGGCGGATGCGTGAACCAGACCAACCTGCATTGCTGGATCGACAGTTTGCCGTTCGGCGGCGTCGGCAACAGCGGGATGGGGAAGTACTACGGCAAGGCCGGCTTCGACGCGTTGAGCAATACCAAAGCGATGCTGATCGGCAATCCCGACGCGGTGCTCGACGTGTTCCCGCCGTATGCGGGAAAGGACATCGGCAAGATGCTCGGCGTCTTCGCGTAACCGGGGGCACGATGCATACACTTTGGACGATCGTCGCCGGCGTGCTGTTGCTGGCCGTGTTCCTGTTGTTCGGACAATTGTGGGGCACGCACGCGGCATCGCTGGCGTTTGCCGCCCAGGCGTTCGTGCCGGTCTGGCTCGTTGTCTCGCTGGCCAACCTGTGGGTTGGCGTGCATCGGGCCGGCTACGGCGTACGCGAGGAGCTGCCGATCCTCGCGATCGTATTCGGCGTGCCGGCCGTGGTTGCGGTGGCTGCCACGCTGCTGTTCCAACGCACCTGAATCGCAGGAGGACGACGGGCCGGGTGCGGGCACGGCCGTCGTCGACGTGCCGCTTCCATCCACCCGTCGTTCATCTCTTCGCCATGAAGATCGATATGCCATTGTTTGCCGCGCCGCCGGCGCAGGCCGTCATCACGTTCTGGATCGATGCCGGGCCCGCGCAATGGTTCGCAAAACATCCCGATTTCGATCGCCGCTTTCGCGAGCGCTTTCTCGATACGCACCTGGCCGCTGCAAGGCGCGAGCTGGACGGCTGGTTGTCGACGCCATACGGGACGCTCGCGCTGCTGTTGCTCACCGACCAGTTTCCGCGCAATGCGTTTCGCGGCACCGCGCGCATGTATGCGACCGACGCGCTCGCACGGCAGTTCGCGATGCACGCGTACGAGCACGATCAGATGGCGCAGGTCGAGCGGCCGCTGCGCCTGTTCTTCTGTTTGCCGTTCGCCCATTCCGAAGACCTCGACGACCAGCGGATTTCCGTCGAACTGAACGGCAGGCTCGGCCAGCCGTGGCTGTCGCATGCGATCGGGCACCGGGAGATCGTCGCGCGCTTCGGCCGCTTCCCGCATCGCAACGCGCTGCTCGGCCGCGAGACGACGCCCGACGAGGCGCGCTTTCTCGCATCCGGCGGCTTCGCCGGATGAGCCCACCGGTTCGCGCGGCATGGCCGCCGTGGCGGCCATGCGTGCGTCAGCGCAGGAACTCGATGCCGAACGTGCCGGCCGTATCGACGATATGCCCCGCGTGCGGTGCCTCGAAATGACCGGGCAGCAGCAGTGCGCCGTGCTCGACGCAATGCGCGAGCAGCTCGAAGCGGCTCTTCGCGGCGAGCGTGCGATCGTCGCAGACCTTGCTGCTCCATTGCCAGAACGGGATCTGGATCGGCGAGTGCAGCATGTCGCCGCTGAACACGCCGCGCGAGCCTTGCGACGTCAGCTCGATGCGCACGTGACCCGGAGAATGGCCCGGCGCGTGGCGGATCAGGAACGTGTCGTCGAGCTCGTAGGTGTCGTCGAACATCGTGGCCTGGCCGGCCTCGATCACGGGCAGCACGCTGTCGTTGTACATCGGGCTGAACCACGCGGGGCCGGCGGGGCCTTCGCCCCGGATCGCGCGGACCAGGTGATCGTGCTCGACCTGCGAGATCACGTAGCGCGCGTTCGGGAAGGTCGGCACCCACACACCATTGACGAGCTGCGTGTTCCAGCCGACGTGATCGGCGTGAAGGTGGCTGCACATCACGTAGTCGATCTCCTCGGGCTGGATGCCGAGTGCGCGCATCCGGTCGAGATAGCGCGTCGACAGCCGGTGCATTTCCGGCAGCCCCGGCCGCTCCTTGTGGTTGCCGATACAACTGTCGATCAGCACCGTATGCCGGCCGGTCCGCACGATCCAGCTGTGCACGGGCATCGGGATGCGGCCGCTTTCGGGATCGTAGTGTGTCGGCGCGAGCCAGTGCTCGTGTTCCGCCACGCGTGCGCGGTCGAAGTCCGGCAGCCAGCTCTGCGCGGTTTCGCCGAGCAGCGTCGTGTCGTACAGCCGGATGATTTCGACGTTGCCGAGCGCGAGGGAAAAAGCATGCGGTTCGGCATTCGTGATGTGCGCATGGCAATGCGCATGCCCGCAGGAATGGGTCATCGGTGTCTCCTGAATGAATTGGAATGAATCGAAGCGGGGCGTGGTGCGCTGCCCCGCGCGCGACTGTCTATATCCGTGCCGTGGCGCGTGCCTGCGCCTGCGGCACCGGCACGGCTTTCCCGGTCATGAAATCCGCCGCGCGTTCGGCCATCATCATGATCAGCGCGTTGGTCGGCCCGCGGATGATGCGCGGGATCGCGGAGCCGTCGACCACCCGCAAGCCGGCCACGCCGCGCACGCGCATCTGCGTATCCACCACGGCCGCCGGATCGTCGTCGCGGCCCATGCGGCACGTGCCGACCGGGTGATGAAGGGTGATCGCGATGCGACGAATGAACGCGTCGACATCTGCATCGCTCTGGACTTGCGGGCCCGGTGCGATCTCTGCGTCGATGAACGGGCGCAGTCCGGCCTGCGCGCCGATTTCCCGCATGCGCCGGAACATCTCCCGCGCAGCGATGCGATCATTCTCGGTGGCGAGGAAGTTTTGTTCGATCCGCGCATGCTCGGCCGGATCGGCCGACTTCAGCGACACGCGTCCGCGACTTTCGGGCGTGAGGAAAATGCCCTTGATCGCGAACGAATCGGCATACGCATGCTTGAACGGCTCGAAATACGGCGCGGCGTTCATCGCGCCGGCCGCGAGGATCAGCTGCACGTCCGGCAGCGGCAGGTGAGGCTGGCTCCTGACCAGGCCAAGCGCGGCGGCGGGGATCGTGCTCGAGAAGCCGTTGCCGCCGGCAAACGTGCGCACGACGTCGAACGCGATGCGATCGGCACGCATCATCCGGTGCAGCGGGCCGGGTTCCTTGCGGCTCCAGCGCAGGTCGAACACGATGTGATCGTGAAGGTTCGTGCCCACGCCGGGCAATTCGACCGTCGACGCGATGCCGTGCGTGCGCAGGCTGTCGGCCGCGCCGATGCCGGAGAGCATCAGCAGTTGCGGCGAATTGATCACGCCGCCGCAGAGGATGACTTCGCGGCGCGCATCGGCGCGGTAGTCGGATTCGCCCCGGCGATACTCGATCGCGATGGCGCGCGGCGCGCCCCGGTCGGTATCGAGCACGATGCGCTTCGCGAGGGCGCCCGTCACCAGCGTGACGTTGCCGCGCGCGAGCGCCGGGCGCAGGTAGGCGACCGCGGCGCTGCAGCGCAGGCCGTTGCGGATCGTGGCCTGCATCGGCCCGAAGCCTTCGACGGATGCGCCGTTGTAGTCGTCGTTCTCGGGATAGCCGCAGGCACGTGTCGCGTCGAGGAAGCCACCCACCAACGGGTCGCGATAGTCGAGCCGGATCACGGTGAGCGGGCCGCGGCCGCCGCGCAGCGCCGATTCGCCGCGCTCCCACGATTCGGAGCGCTTGAAGTACGGCAGCACCGCGTCGTAGGACCAGTCGGTCAGGCCGAATTCGTCGGCCCAGCCTTCGTAGTCTTCCCGCGCGCCGCGTGCGTAGGCCATGCCGTTGATCGACGACGAGCCGCCCACTACCTTGCCGCGCGCGCATTCGATCCGGCGGCCGTCCATGCCGGCTTCCGGCTCGGTGAAATAGCCCCAGTCGAACAGCCGGTTCTTCAGGATCTGGCCCCACGTCAGCGGCACCTTGATGTACGGCGAGCGATCCTGCTCGCCGGCCTCGATCACGAGGATGCGGACGTTCGGGTCCTCGCCGAGCCGGTAGGCGAGTGCGCAACCGGCCGAGCCGGCGCCGACGATCACGTAGTCGTACGTATCGGTTTTCATCGACGCACCTCGCGGTGCCGGGCGGCAGGGCAGGCCGGCGCGACCCGCGAACGCGGGGCGCGGCGACCGGCCGGAACAGACGTCGAACGAACCATGATGTCTCCAGGTGGGCCTGAACGCAGGCCTCTCGGTTGTGGGTTCATTCGATTGTGCGTAACCTGAAACATATCTTCCAATACGTATTACGGTGCCATCCGATACCCGGATGGCTATGGGCGAGGGGACTGTGCGCGGATTCGATTCGTATCTCACTTTTCAGAAGCTCGAGGTGTTCTGCACGGTGGTCGAGCTCGGCAGCGTCACGCGCGCGGCCGACCGCCTGTGCATCGCGCAGCCGGTCGTGACTGCGCACGTGCGCAGCATGGAGAAGCGGCTCGGCTACGCGCTCGTGAAGCGCGCCGGCCGCAACATCGCACTCACGGAAGCCGGCGAGCGCATCTATCGCTGGGCGACCGAGGTGATCACGCGCACTCGCGAGGTCGAGCGCGAACTCGCCGGTCTCGAACAGGGCGAAATGGGCACCGCGGTGGTGGCGACGTCGATGTCGATCGGCTCGTACGCGTTGCCGCCGCTGTTCGCCGAGTTCCACCGGCGGCAGCCCGACGGGCTCGTGACCGTGCAGATCCTGACGCCGCAGGCGGCCGTCGATGCGACCCGTGTCGGCGGTTGCGATTTCGCGGTCATCCTGATCGCGGCCAATCAGGATCTCGAAGGGTTGGCGACCATTCCCGTGTGGGAGGACGAACTGCTGCTCGTGTGCGGCGCGTCGAGCCCGTGGGCCGCGCAGCCGGCCGGCGATCTCGACCTGCGCCGCGTGCCGTTCGTGAGCACGCCGCGCAACCAGCCGCGCCGCGAGCTCGAAGAGGCGCTGCTGCGCGAGCGCGGCCTCGAACAGCGCAAGGTCGTGATGGAACTCGGGCATCCGGAGGCGATGAAACACGTGGTGCGCGAGAACCTCGGCGTGAGCTTCATGTTCGCGTCGGCGGTGCGTGCGGAGGTCGAGCGCGGCGAGCTGGTCGTGCTCGATCGCCCGGAGCTGTCGATGAAGGTGCCGATCTATCTCGTGCATCGCGACGACAAGCGCTTCTCGGCGTTCCAGGCCGAACTCGTGCAGTTCATCGTCGATTCCGCGTCGCCGGGCGCGGCAGCGGGCGTCCCGAATTCATAGTCATCGGGCTATCTGTTTGGCGATCAATAGCTAATAGACCTATGGTCGGCGCGGTCCTAAGCTGGCCGGGTGCTTGACGGTCCGCCTCGCGACGCGAAGCGGGCGTGCGCACTGCCAGTCAACCCGAAAACAGGCCGACCCATGTGTACTCTTCATCTTCAATCCGGCGGCGCAGCCGCGTATGCGGACGATGCCGGGCGTCCCGCCGATGCGCCGGATCCCGCGCTCGTCGAGGATCTCGTCTGCGCGAACCGCATCCTGTTCGACCAGGGCATCGTCGATGCCTTCGGTCACGTCAGCGTCCGTCACGACAAGGATCCGCAGCGCTTCCTGCTGGCGCGCAACATGGCGCCGGGCACCGTCGGCATCGACGACATCGTCGAATTCACGCTGGACGGCGTGCCGGTCAATGCCGGCGGGCGCGCCGTCTATCTGGAGCGTTTCATCCACGGCGAGATCTATAAAGCGCGTCCGGACGTGCAGGCGATCGTCCACAGCCATTCGCCGACCGTGCTGCCGTTCAGCGTGACGCAACGCACGCCGCTGCGGCCGGTGTGCCACATGAGCGGATTTCTCGGCGCGGGTACGCCGGTGTTCGAGATTCGCGATACCGCCGGCGATGCGACGGACCTGCTCGTGCGCGACAACGCGCTCGGCGCGGCGCTGGCGCAGCGGCTCGGCAGTGCGGCGTTCGTACTGATGCGCGGTCACGGTTCGACCGTGGTCGCGCCGACGCTCAAGCAGGCCGTGTATCGCGCGGTCTACGCGGAAGTGAACGCGCGGATGCAGATCGAGGCGCTGCAACTGGGTGACGTGGTTTATCTGAGCGAGCAGGAAGCCGCAACCGCGTGCGCGAACATCGAAACGCAGGTCGAGCGCCCGTGGGCGCTGTGGAAGCGGCGCGTGCAGCACGAGCAACACACGGGCGCGCGTTGACCGGCGATCGAATCATCGAGGAGACGAGTATGGACGAGCAGTGGATAACCGGCCGTTTGCTGATCGACGGCGAACTGGTGGAAAGCGAGACCGGCGAGTGGGCGGCGTCGATCAACCCGGCTACCGAGGAAGTGATCGGCCGCGCGCCAGCCGGCTCGCGCAAGGACGTCGCGCGGGCCGTGGATGCGGCCCAGCGCGCGTGGCCCGCGTGGGCCGAACGCACCGGCGAGGAGCGCGGCGAACTGTTGCGCGGGTTTGGCGAGCGCTTGCTCGAACGCGCGGAGGCGTTGTCACGCATCGAGGTGCTCGATTCAGGCAACACCTACGTGCCGACGCTTGCGAGCATGCACGAGACGGTGCGCAGCCTGCGCTATTACGCGGGGCTCGTGCACGGGCTGCACGGCGAGACGATCCCGGCCACCGGCCGCCATCTGCACATGACCGTGTACGAGCCGTATGGCGTCGTCGGCCGGATTGCCGCGTTCAATCATCCGGCGATGTTCTCCGCGGCGCGTACCGCATCCGCGCTCGTGACCGGCAACACGGTGGTGGTGAAGCCGCCCGAAACGTCGCCGTTGTCCGTGCTCGTGCTCGGTGAGGTCGCGCGCGAGACATTGCCGGCCGGCGTGTTCAACATCGTCAACGGAACGGGCGCGGAAGTCGGCGATGCGTTGGTGCGCCATCCGGACGTGAAGCGTCTTGCGCTGATCGGGTCCGTGCCGACCGGGCAGGCGATCCAGCGCAGCGCGGCGGAGGTGGGCGTCAAGCACGTGACGCTCGAGCTGGGCGGCAAGAATCCGATGATCGTGTTTCCGGACGCGGATCCGGACGCGGCCGCCGAGAGCGCGGTGCGCGGGATGAATTTCTCATGGCAAGGCCAGTCGTGCGGATCCAATTCGCGGCTGCTGGTGCACGACGACATTTACGACGACGTGCTCGCGCGTGTCGTCGAGCGCGTGGCCGCGATCCGCGTCGGCGATCCGATGTTGCCCGACACGGGCATGGGCCCGATCAATTCGCGCAAGAGCTACGAACACGTGATGAGCTTTCTCGACCCGGCGCAGACGCATGGCGCGCGGCTGATGACGGGTGGCCGCCGCCCGCCCGGGCACGCTTTCGAAAAAGGCTTCTGGGTCGAGCCGACCGTCTATGCCGATGTCACGCCCGAGATGCGGCTGTGGCGCGAGGAAGTCTTCGGCCCGATTCTGTCGGTCGCACGATGGCGTGATGTCGACGAAGTGGTCGCGATGGCCAACGGCACGGAATACGGGCTCTCGGCCGCGATCTGGACCAACGACATCCGGCAGGCGCTCAACACCGCGCGTCGCATCCGTGCGGGCAGCGTGTTCGTCAACGGCAGCAACACGCACTTCCTCGGCGTGCCATGGGGCGGCTTCAAGAACAGCGGCGTCGACCGGGAAGAGGGGATCGAGGAAATGTATAGCTATGTCGAGAAGAAGGTCATCAACGTGATGCTGTAACACGCGCGACTCGCCGCCGGTCGTTCCCGTCATCGACGGGTTCGGCCGGCGACGGCGCGCGCGATCCATCAGTCGACGCCGGTAAACCGGCCCACGGCGGCGCATCGAGCGGGGAACACATATCCCGCACGCGCCAATTAGATAGTTTTACTAATAAAAATGACAGTCCGGCGTGCGGTTCGCTCGTATGCGAACGGTGCGTCGGACACTGACGGTTTGGAGACAGCATCCGTGAGAATGAAGACAATGGCCGTCGCGCTGGCGATGGTGTCGTGCCACGTGCACGCGCAGAGTTCGGTCACGCTGTTCGGTCTGGTCGACAACGGCATTTCGTACGTGAGCAATTCGGGCGGCAAGGCGCTGGTTCAGGCGATGTCCGGCATCCAGGCGCCCAACCTGATCGGGATCCGCACGGTCGAGGATCTCGGCGGCGGGTTCCAGGCGCTCGTCTTCATGGCGTCGCAGCCCGATATCAACAGCGGCACGGTGCGCGGCGGCGCACTGTCCGGACGCGAGTCCTATGTCGGCATCGTCACGCCGTACGGCACCGTGACGCTTGGCAGGCAGTTCGACTACATGTTCGACAACCTGTCGCTGCATCGCTGGGGGCACGAGATTTCGTATGTCAGCCTGTACCAGCTGCCGGGCGGCCCGTTCTCGAAACTGGGCGCGGCGCTCGGCACCTTCGACTACACGCGTACGGCGGGCGGGGGCGCAACACCGAACGCGATCAAGTTCACGTCCGCGTATTACGGCGGGTTCCGGTTCGGCGCGTTGTATGGCTTCAGCAACATCGCCGGGCAGACCGGCAGCAACAGCCTGTCGAGCTTCGGCGTGTCCTACGACAACGGGCCGTTGCGGCTGGATGCGGCGTACACGTATTCGAAAGAAGAGGGAATCGACAACGGGCACCTCGGCATCCGCAATGCCGGCGCGGGCGGACGCTATACATTCGGCGACTTCGCGCTCGACGCGCTGTACGTGAATACGCGCAACACGCTGACGGGCGCGCACGTCGACACCTACGAGATCGGCGGGCTGTACCGGTTCGCGCCGGATTTCTTCGCGTATGCGAACTACCTGTACGCGAAGGGCAACCGGCAACTGACCGGCAATCATTCGAACCAGGCCGGCATCACGCTCGATTACCTGTTGTCGAAGAAGACCGACGTCTACATGAGTGCCGTGTATCAACAGGCGAGCGGCGGCGAGGACGTGATCGCATCGGTGTGCGGTACGTTCACCGCATCGTCGGGCGCGCGGCAGGGCGTGTTGCGGGTCGGCGTTCGAACGGTGTTCTAGGCGATCCGCGCCCGGCATTCACTTTGCCGTCACCTCCCGATAGAACGCATCGATCGCCTCGACCATCTGCGACAGCCCCGGCTGTTCGAGCGGATAGTGGCCCGCATTGTCCAGCATGACGACCTTCACCGGCACTTTCCGCACGCGCTGCAGGAACGGTTCGCTCAGGTGCAACGGCGTCCAGCGGTCCGCGGCCGGTTGCGTGAGCAGGATCGGGCACACGGCGAAATCCTCCGGCTCGACCGCCGGCCGGTACGACATGTAGGAATCGAGAAACGCGATCGTCATCGCGTTGCCGGCGGAGGTGCGATCAGACAGCCATACTTTCAGCGCATCCCGATCGTTGACGAGCGCGGACATCTTGCTGGCGAGCGTCATCGGCACCCGCATCGATTTCAGCGGCGTCATCGCGGTGAGATGCATCAACGGGCCGCCGACGCGGCTCATTAACACGTTGCGCGCGGTTTCGTCGCGCACCTGCTGAAGGCGCTGGTCGAGGAAGGTCATCCCGACGATGCCCTTGACCTTGCCGTTCAGCGCAGCCACGTGATACGTGAGCATGCCGCCGGCGCTGAGTCCGTAGAGCACGATCGGCCGGCCGTCCTTCGCGCGCTCCGCGTCGATCAGGTCGCTGCCCGCGCGCACCCAGTCGTCATAGCGGACCCGTTTGCCCGTGGCGACTTCGGTCATCCCGTACTCGGGCATGTCGACCGCGATCGCTTCGTAGCCGCGGCGCGCGAGCTGCTCGCCGAGGATCATCGACATCTGCCGGCCGTTGGTGCCCACGCCATGGAACAGGATCACCTTCACCCGCGCCTGGCGGTTGCGGTACGTGTCGAGATGCATGCGATGGCCGTGCCAGGACCACCATTCCTCCGTCGGTTGCCGGCCGTCCTTCCACTGGAAGTCGGTCGGAAGGAATGTCTGCATGTCGCGCCAGACGGGCTGGTCGGCGTAGGTCTTGGGCATGGTGGCGGACTCCGGTGGATGGGGCGAAACGGCGGCGTGGGCCAGTGCCGGTACGAGCGGTGCGCTCGACAGGCCGGCGGCCAGCAGCAGCGCGCGGGCAGCACGAAAGAGCGACGGACGCTTCATGGTGATCGACGCCGTGCGGGTTGCGATGGCGTTCATCATCGGCGCGCGGGCTCGCGCGATCCATGCTGGGGCGGGCCAACCGCTTTAGAATCTAGGCCAACCCACGTCGCGAGGCGTCTGATGAATGTCTGGAACTTTGCCCGCAGCCCGGCTTCCGTCCTGCTGATGATCGATTTCGGCCGCGACCGCAAGATCGCGCCGCAGGCGTTGCTCAAGGGGTCGCAGCTCACGCTGAAGCAGCTTGCCGACCCGGACTTCACGGTGCTGGCCGCGCAGGAGCTGGCCGTTGCGTCGAACCTGCTCGACCTGACCGCCGGGGAGGCCGGCGTCGGCCTCGAGGTCGGCCTGTCGTACCAGCTTTCGGCATACGGGCTGCTCGGCTACGGGCTGCTGAGCAGCGCGACCGGCATGGACGCGGTCGCGCTCGCGGGCCGCTACCTGGCGCTGACCTATACCTTCGTCGGGATGACGTTCCGCCGGGCCGGGCCGCGCGACGTGATTCAGTTCGACGCGTCGCCGGAGCTCGCCGCGAACGTGCAGCGCTTCTTCGTCGAACGCGCGATGGGCGCGACGTGCCGCGTGCTGCGCGACGTGATCGGCAGCGCGTTCGAACTCGCGACGTTCGATCTTGCGTATGGTGCCGGCCCCGGCGCTGGCGCGCAGCAGCCGGTGCTCGGCGCGACGATCCGGCACGGCCAGCCCGCCAGCACGCTCACGTTCGAGCATGCGCATCTCGAGCGACCGTTGCCGCAGGCGAATGCCGCGACCGCGGCGATGTGCGAGCGCATGTGTGCCGAGCTGATCACGCGCAGGCGGACGCGCGTCGACCTCGTATCGTTCCTGAACGAGTACCTGGCCACGCGCCCGTTCGACCGGCCGCCGCAGCTGAAGGACATCGCGACGTTGCTCAACACCAGCGAGCGCACGTTGAAGCGCCGGCTCCAGGAAGAGGGCGCATGCTTCCGGGACATTTCGAGCGCGGTGCGCAAGACCCGCGCGCAGGCGCTGATCGCGGAAGGGCGGCTGTCGATCAAGGAAATCGCGCAGGAACTGGGATTCAGCGACATGTCGTCGTTCTCGCAGGCGTACAAGCGCTGGACGGGTGTCGCGCCGAGCGTGTCGCGACAGGCGGCGGGTTTGTAGCGCACCCTGTAACTTTTGGAGATGTTGGAGGGTTGTCGGCGCCGAGTCGGCCGACGATCATGGGGGAAGCCGTAAGCCGGGCCGTTCCCGGCTCGCCAACGCAGGCTCTACTCGGAAGGATCGGACATGAAATTGCTGCTCGTCGGCGCGACCGGACTCGTCGGGCGTCACGTCCTCGAAGTCGCGCTCGCCGATGCGCGGGTCGATCAGGTGATCGTCGTCGCGCGCCGCCCGTTGTCGCCGCACCCGAAGATGCGCGCGCTCGAGGTCGATTTCGATCATCTGCCCGACACGGCCGACTGGTGGCACGCCGACGCCGTGATCTGCTCGCTCGGCACCACGATGCGGGCTGCGGGCTCCCAGGCGGCATTCCGGCGCGTCGACCACGACTATCCGCTCGCGATCGCGCGGCTCGCACACCGCCACGGCACACCGGCTTACGTGCTGAATTCCGCACTCGGCGCGGATCCGGCGTCGCGCATCTTCTACAACCGCGTGAAGGGCGAGGTCGAGCAGGCGCTCGCCGGCGTCGGGTTCGCGTCGCTCACTTACGTGCGGCCCGGCCTGATCGGCGGCAGCCGCGACGAATTCAGGCTCGGCGAGCGGCTGCTGGTGTCCGTGTTGAACGTGGCCCGGCCTGTTTTGCCGGCGAAGTGGCGCGTGAATCCCGCGTCGCGGATTGCCCGTGCGATGCTCGACGCGGCAATCGACGCGCGGCCGGGCGTGCAGGTCATTGCGTCGGACCGACTCGTCTGACGCAAAGCGGGCGGCGCGCGCCGGTCACTGATCCGCGAAGCCGTCGAGCCCGCCGAACTGTTCGGCAAGCGCCGCCGTGAACGCCGCCAGCGCTTCGCTGCCATCGCAGTTCCTTGGCGTCGCGAGCTGGAATGCGACCGTATGGCTCAGCTTGCTCGCGAGCAGCCGGCGCATCTTGCCCGCGGCGACCCACGGCGCCGCGACGTGGTCGGGCAGGAATCCCACATGCGCGCCGGACAGGATGAAGATCACGTCGGCGTCGACGTTTTCGGAGAACGCGGTCGGTTGCGCGTTGCGTGGCGCCGCACCCGACGTAGTCGTCTTGTAGAGCCGCGCGACATTGCTCGCGTTCGCAATGTCGTTGACCGACACGGTCTTTTTCGCGAACAGCGGATGCCGCGCGCCGCAGTGCAGCGACTGGTGTTCGACGAACAGCGGTGCGTAGTGCAGGCCGGCCTGGTGGCCGGAAAAGTAGCCGATCGCGAGCTGCAGTTCGCCCTTCAGCAACCTGCGCTCCAGTTCATCGGGCGGCACCGCGATCATCTCGATCAGCACATCGGGCGCCCGTTCGCGGAAGCGGCCGACGCTCGTCGCGATCGATTCGACGATGTCCGGTGCGAGCCGCTCGGACAGCCCGATGCGCAGTTCGCCGAGCAACGTGCCCGACACGTGCTGCGTATCGCGCGTGAACACGTCCATCGCGTGCAGGAGCCGCCGCGTCGACTGCAGCACGCGTTCGCCCTTCGGCGTCAGCCGGAAGCCGCTCTTGCCGCGATCGCACAGCCGGAACCCGAGGCGCGTCTCGAGCTTGGCCATCTGCGTGCTGATCGTCGAAGGCGCCATGCCGAGCGTGCCCTGCGCGGCGCTGAAGCCGCCGCTTTCGACGATCGTCAGAAAGAGCCGCAGCAGCTGCAAATCCATGTCTCTCAATCGGGTCAGCATGGCGATACGTCGCGTTTCGTGAAGTCGGCTTATGTTAGTTCATATTTTTCGTCGGATGCCGTGACGGCAGAATCGGGCACGAGGTCGCGAGCCGCGCGGCCGTTTCCCGACAGACAGGAATCCGATGATGAGCCAGAACGATTTCGCGTTCACGCGCGACAGCCTCTACGGCACGCAGGCCGAACCGACCTTCGCGGGCGCGACGAGCTTCATGCGCCGGCGTTTCAGCCGCGATCTCGACGGCGTCGACCTCGCGATCACCGGCGTGCCGTTCGATTCCGCCGCGTCGCATCGGCCCGGCACGCGCTTCGGCCCGCGCGGGTTGCGGATCGCGTCGACGGGCATCGCGTGGGAGCGCCCGTGGCCGTGGTCGTTCGATCCGTTCGACGTGCTGGCCGCGGTCGACTACGGCGATTGCGCATTCGATCTCGGGCAGCCCGAATCGGTGCCGGGCGCGATCGAGCGGCATGCGGACGCGATCCTCGCGCGCGGCTGCGCGATGCTGACGCTCGGCGGCGATCACTTCATCACGTATCCGCTGCTGAAGGCGCATGCGAAGGTGCACGGGCCGCTGTCGCTCGTGCACTTCGATGCGCATACCGACACGTGGCCCGACCGCGACGCGAAGCGCATCGATCACGGCACGATGTTCTATCACGCGGCGCGGGAAGGGTGGGTCGTGCCCGAACGGTCGGCGCAGATCGGGATCCGGACGACCAACGACGAGCCGATGGGCTTCGACATCCAGGATGCGCGCCGGGTGCATGCGTCGACGCCCGCCGCGGTCGCCGCGCGCATTCGCGAGCGGGTCGGCGACCATCCCGTGTACCTGACGTTCGACATCGACTGCCTCGATCCGGCGTTCGCGCCGGGCACGGGGACGCCGGTCTCGGGCGGGTTGTCGAGCCATCAGGCGTTCGAGATCCTGCGGCATCTGGACGGCATCAACCTGGTCGGCATGGATGTGGTCGAAGTGTCGCCGCCGTACGATCATGCGGAAATCACGTCGCTGGCCGGCGCGACGATCGCGCTGGAACTGATCTGCCTGTACGCATCGCGCCGGCGGCGAGCCATGGGAAAATAGATTCGTAAAACTGTTTCGTCATACCAAACAATAGCGCGACCTCGGCCCTGCGCTGACCTACGATGGAAACATTGCATCCATCGTCCGCCGAGCCGTGTGCACTCACTACCGCGCCCCCGACGAAGACCCGGGCATCAGCGAACTGAAGATCGGCATCGGCGATCTGTATCGCCGCGACCCGTGGGCCCCCGACGTGTATCCCGACTACGCGGCGCCGATCGCGCGCGCCGCCGGCGACGGCCTCGAAGTCGTCGCGGCCGTGTTCGGCTTCTGGCCGAAATTCATGCAGCCCGAGCGGCTCGACGAGAACGGCCGTAAAAAGAAGAAGCTCGACACGGTGAACGCACGCGCGGAAACGGTCGGCTCGTCGCGGCTCTACGGCAACGCGTGGCGCAACGGCCAGCGCTGCCTGATTCCGGTGCGCTGGATCTTCGAACCCTGCTACGAAACCGGTCGCAACGTGTGGCAGCGGATCGGCGTCGACGGCTGGCAACCGTACTGTGTCGCCGGCATCTGGCGGCGCTACGAAGGTGACGACGGCCGCGAGCGCGTGGGCATGGCGATGCTCACGGTCAACGCGGATACGCACCCGCTGTTCGCGCGGATGCATCGGCCCGGCGAAGAGAAGCGGGGCGTCGTGATGCTGCGCCGCGACGACTACGACGAATGGCTGCACGTGCGCGACATCGAGGCCGCCCGGCGCATGCTGAACCTCCTGCCCGCCGCCGACATGACGGCCGAGCCCGATCAGGCATCGCCCGCACGCGCCTGAGCTTTCATTATTCCGACATCCGACTTTCGACTGGACACGCCGAACGGAGCCCGTTTATTCGGACATTTTCGAAAATCGGCGGATTCCGGGTAATCACCGATACCTCGCAAGTTGTATATACAAGATCATCCGCTGGCAATGTCGGCACACGTCGTGCCGCTTGCGCGCCAGTGCGCAGACCGTGCGTGCGTGGCGCATGCCGGCGATCCACGGCGCCCCGCACCCGCCGAGCCGAAAGGGCGGCTCGCAGCTTCCTGTCTCGTTCCAACCATTTGTGATCCTGAGTATTTTGGAGATTTCCCCGTGTCAACGAATCCCAGTGGAAAAGCCGGCGGCCTGATCGAAGTCCGTTCGATCGACTTCATTCCCGATGCCGAGCGCCACGGCGGCTTGCTGAGCCAGTTCACGCTGTGGCTGTCGGCGAACATGCAGATCACGGCCATCGTCACGGGCGCGCTCGCGGTCGTGCTCGGCGGCGACGTGTTCTGGTCGCTGGTCGCGCTGCTGCTCGGCCAGTTCATCGGCGGCGCGGTGATGGCGCTGCATGGCGCGCAGGGGCCGCAACTCGGGCTGCCGCAGATGATCTCGAGCCGCGTGCAGTTCGGCGTCTACGGCGCGATGATCCCGATCGTGCTCGTGTGCCTGATGTACATCGGCTTTTCCGCGAGCGGCTCGGTGCTGGCCGGGCAGGCCGTCGCGCAGCTGCTGCACATCGACGACGCGGCCGGCATCCTGCTGTTCGCGGCCGTGATCGTCGTGCTGACCGTGTTCGGCTATCGCGCGATCCACGCCGTCGGCCGGATCGCCAGCGTGGTCGGCATCGCCGCGTTCGTCTACATGTTCACGCAGCTGTTCGCGAACCACGACATCGGCGCGCTGCTCGCGAACAAGCATTTCTCGCTCGCGAGCTTCCTGCTGTCGATGTCGCTGTCCGCGTCGTGGCAGATCGCGTTCGGCCCGTACGTCGCCGACTATTCGCGCTACCTGCCGCGCTCGACCTCGTCGGTCGCGACGTTCGTCGCGGTCGGCCTCGGCTCGGTGATCGGCGCGCAGGCGGCGATGGTGTTCGGCGTGTTTGCGGCCGCGTTGGCCGGCGGCCAGTTCGCGCACCATGAGGTCGCGTATATCGTCGGTCTCGGCTCGACGGGCGCCGTGGCCGCGCTGCTGTACTTCAGCATCGCGTTCGGCAAGGTGACGGTGACGGCGCTCAACGCGTACGGCAGCTTCATGTCGATGGCGACGATCGTCAGCGGCTTTCGCGGCAAGCACGCCGTGTCGTCGCGCAGCCGCCTCGTGTACATCTTCGGGATGATCTGCGTATCCACGCTCATCGCGCTCGCGGGCCGCCATTCGTTCCTGAAGGAATTCACTGCGTTCATCCTGTTCCTGCTCGCGTTCTTCACGCCGTGGAGCGCGATCAACCTGGTCGATTACTACTGCTTCACGCGCTCGCGCTACGACGTGCCGGCGCTGTCCGATCCGGACGGCCGCTACGGACGCTGGAACGTGATGGCGATCACGATCTACGTGGTCGGCATCCTCGTGCAGTTGCCGTTCATGTCGACGCACATCTACACGGGGCCGCTCGTCGACGCGCTCGGCGGCACCGACATCTCGTGGATCCTCGGGCTGGTCGTGCCGGCCGTGCTGTACTACATCGGCGCACGCGCATCGCGCCGCAGCATTCCCGAGCGCCTGATCCTGCCGCTCGAACGCGGCGAAGTTCACCACTGACGACACGTCACGCGCCTCGGGCCGGCCGGCTGCCGGCCTGAGTGCCGCGTCGAGCCGGGCGCCGCCTGCGCCCGGTTCTTCCCCACGTTTTCTTTCCCGCGATGCCGGTGCGGCGCGACTGCCGCGCCCGGTGTCGTTTCATTCTCTGACCATTGAATAGTATGACTAAACAAACGATAGCCCGCGGAAGCGATTCCCGGGCGCGGGTGGTGCACGCCGGGCTTCGCATGACGGTCGCGGTGGCGTGCGTCGCCGGACCGGGCGCCGCGTTCGCGCAGGACGGCGTCACGCTGTACGGCGTGATCGACGAATTCGCGCAGTACGTGAATACGGGCAACGGCTACACGGCGGCGATCAATTCGGGCGGCCAGTGGGGCAGCCGGTTCGGGCTGAAGGGCGGCGAGGATCTCGGCGGCGGGCAGAAGATCGAGTTCGCGCTGGAGAATGGCTTCAATCCGAACGACGGTTCGCTCGCGAGTGCGGGCAGCCTGTTCAACCGGCAGGCATGGGTCGGCATCGCGGGGCAGTGGGGCAAGGTGCGCGCGGGCCGCCAGAATTCGCCGCTGTTCAACGACCAGGGCGGACAGGATGCGTTCGGCGGCGTCACGCAGGCGTCCGGCATGGACAACCTGACCGTGTTCGCGTTCCGCACCAGCAATACGCTGTCGTACCAGAGCCCGGAGATTGCCGGCTTCCAGGGTGGGCTGTACTTCGGGTTCGGCGATGCGGGCGGCGTGCGCTCGGCAGGCTCGAGCCAGCAGTTCGACCTGACCTACGAACACGGGCCGTTCGGCGCGTTCGTCGCGGGCCAGTGGCTGAAGAACGCGACGGCGACCACCACCGATCGCACGATCATGGCCGGCGCGTCGTACGAGATCGGCAAGGCAACCGTGTACGGCGGCTTCTCCGCCGTGAAGTGGGCCGATCTCGGCATCGATTCGCGCGTGTATGGGCTGTCGGTCAAATACCGGTTCAATCCGGCGAACTACGTGGCGCTCGGCTACGCATATCTGCACGACCAGTCGTCGCAGGGCAACCATGCGGACCAGGTCGGGCTGATGTACGAGTACGACCTGTCGAAGCGCACGAGCTTCTACGGTGCGCTGTCGTACCTGCGCAACCGCAAGCAGGCCGGCTATACGCTCGCCGGTGCGGCGAACCCCGGCCTGCCGCTCGCGTATCCGGGGGCGAATGCACGGGGTGTGCAGCTGGGGATCGTTCACCGGTTCTGAAGCATGCGTCGCGCCGCGCTCACGCCGGGTCATCGGACGGCGTGAGCGCGGCGCGCGCATGTCGCCACGGTGACGTTCAGAATCGATGCCGGATACCCATGCCGACCAAGGCCTGCGTGTTGCCTGACGCAGGTGAAAGCGTATTGATCTGCGCTTGCGAAAACGGCGTGTCGTCGCCGTGCACGCGCTGGTAGACGGCGTCCAGATACACCTGCGTGCGCTTGGACAGCGCGTACTCGGCGAGCAGGCCGAACTGGTTCCAGTGCGGATGCTTGCCGTCCACGCTGGCTGTCGTATAGGTGTACGCGCCTCTCACGTCGACCGCGGCCGTTGCGTGGAACGTCGCATTCAGTTCGTAGTTGTTGAAGCTCAGCCCGCTCGCACCGGTGAAGGCCGGGTTCTGCCACTCGCCCGTCGGCATCGCCAGGATCGTGCGCGTTACGGTCGAGCCGATCTCGAACCGGTCGAATGCGTAGTGCGCGCCCAGCCCGAAGATGCGCTGGCGCGCGGCGGTGAAATTCGCATCGAGCACGTCCACGGCGCCCAGCGAGCCGGGTGCATCGTCGCCGGGATGGTCGAGCTGCTCGTAGACGGCGGCAAGCTTCAGGCGGCCGGTTTCGTAGGCGAGGCCGGCGGCCCACAGCCGGTTGTCGGCGAAACCGGCGCCGTGGCCCGAGGTGGCGCCCGCCTTGTTGCTGAACGCGTACATGCCGCCGAACGTGACGCCCGCCAGTTCGATGCTCTGGTACTTGACGGCGTTGTTGACCATGTAGGTCGCCCACAGATTGTCGTTGTCGTACGGATGCGCATGGAGCGCGCCGCCCCAGCTGCCGGTGGCGGCGAATTCGCCGAGGTAGTCGCCCACGCTGTCGAGCATGCGTCCGAGCTTGATCGTGCCCGCGCTCGCGCTGCTCAGGCCGATCCATGCATAGTCGCCGAAGATGCGGCCGCTGGGCCAGGCCGTGCCGTTGGCGATCGAGAAGGCGGAGCCGAGCTTGAAGACGACCTTGTTGCCGCCGCCGAGATCTTCCGCGCCGCGCAAGCCCCAGACGCTGGTTTCGGTCGGCGACGAAAGGAGCTGCACCGCATGCTTGCCGCCCTGGTTGGTCGAATAGAACAGGCCGCTGTCGATCACGCCGTAGAGCGTGACGCTGCTCTGTGCGTAGGCACTCAGCGTACCAAGCGCGAGTGCGCACGGCAGGACGATTTGCTTTTTCATATGAATCGGAATCCTGATTGTATTGCGTGGGGAGTGGAATGCGATCGAAGCCGCTTCCATCACGTCATGCGCGGTCGATCTGCGCGTGCCGCGACGCGCGCGGCATGCGGTGGCGGGCTAGCGCGTAGTAGAGCGCGCCGGGCAGGGCCATGCCGACGATCCACGACACGTCGATGCCGCCGAGCAGGTGAAACAGCGGGCCCGTATAGAGTTCGGTCGACATGAACGGAATCTGCGCCAGCACGCCGACCACGTAGCACGCGATGCCGGTCGCGTTCCACTTGCCGTAGCGGCCGTTGACGTCCGACAGCGCCGCTACGTCGATCGGCTCGTGCGACACCCAGTAGTAGTCGACGAGATTGATCGCGCTCCACGGCGTGAAGAACGCGAGCAGGAACAGGATGAAGTGGGTGAAGGTGCGCAGGAACGCGTGATCGGCGACGAGCGCGAGGATCGTGTAGGTCGCGACGACGGCGAGGGTCAGCACGATCCGCGCGCCCAGTCCGATCGACTTCTTGCCGCGCAGCGCGGCGGAGATCGTGGCGACCGACATGAAGCCGCCGTACACGCATAGCGTCGACGCGATCAGCTTGCCGAACATGATCGTCAGGTACAGCGTCGTTGCAACCAGCGCGATACCACCCGAACCGATGCCGACCATGTAGGCGACTTCGTGCCCGGCGAACTGTTTGCCGGCCAGCGCCGCGGCGAACACGCCGAACGTCATCGCGAGCTGGGAGCCGAGCACCGAGCCGGCGCCGATCGTGAGGAAGGTGCGCAGCGGCGACGTCGCGCGCGGCAGGTAGCGCGAGTAATCGGCGACGTACGGGCCGTACGTGATCTGCCACGAAGCCGACAGCGATACCGCGAACAGGAAGGTCGGCCACGTGAAATGCCGGTTGGCGAGCAGCAGCGCCGCGTTGTGGCCGCGCGTCAGGCTGAACAGCAGGTAGACGAACATCAGCCCGCCGACCACGCTGTAGACGCGCCCGACCGCATGAATGGCGCGATAACCGAACAGCGCGAGCAAGGTCACGACCACCCCGAGCATCACGATGGCCTGGGCGGGGCTCACGTGCATCAGCTGGCCGAGCGCCTGGCTCATCAGCACCGTGCCGCTCGTCAGGAAGCCGATGTACATCACGCAGACGAGCGCGAGCGGAATGATCGCGCCGTAGATGCCGAACTGCACGCGGCTGAGGATCATCTGCGGCAGTCCGGTTTGCGGCCCTTGCGCGCCATGCAGCGCCATGATCGTGCCGCCCGCGATCTGGCCGACGAACAGCCCGACGATCGACCAGAAGACGTCGCCGCCGAGCACGACGGTCAGCGCGCCGGTGACCGCGCAGACGACGGTCAGGTTGGCGCTGACCCACAGCGTGAACTGGCTCAACAGGCCGCCGTGGCGCTCGCTGTCGGGAACGGGTTCGATCGAGCGGTGCTCGATCAGGGTGTCCTTGTCGGACGCGGTGGTGCTCATGACGCTGTCTCCGTGGACGGATGATCCGTCGTGTCGTTATGTGCGGCGTGGAACGCCGGATGGGGCGATGCGGGGTTCGGGCGGCGCTCGTCAGCGCGCCGCGGCTGCCGCCGGCGCACTGCGTTCGTCGCGGCCGGCGTGGATCGGTTCGGCGCCGGCGCCCAGCCGCGCGCGCAGGATCGATGCGAACATCGCGACGCCGATCGGCGCGACGTCGTCGTTGAAGTCGTATTCGGGGTGATGGCACATGTGGCCGCCCTGGCCGAGCAGAAAGTGGCAGCCGGGGCGCGCGTCGAGGAAGTTCGCCACGTCGTCGCCGGCCATCAGCGGCGTGACGTCGCCGATCACGTTTTCCGCGCCGACGACCTCGCGCGCGGCGTCCATCACGCACCGCACCGCGTCGGCGTGATTGACGATCGCCGGCGTGCCGTCGAGCAGTTCGAGTTCGATGCGCGTGCGATGGGCGAGCGCGACGCCGTCGCAGATCGCCCGCATCCGCTCGAGCGCGAAGGCACGCGTGTCGTTCGACAGCGCACGCACGGTGCCGCCGAGCACGGCTTCGTGCGGAATCACGTTGAACGCATCGCCGGCGTGAAAGCGCGCGATCGAGATCACGACGCTTTCCAGCGGATCCACCGACCGGCTCGCGATGGTTTGCAGCATCGCCACCAGGTGCGCGCCGATCGCGACCGGGTCGACGCCGAGGTGCGGCATGCCGGCGTGGGTGCCGATGCCGTGAATGCGGATCTGGAACCGGTCGGACGAGGCCTGTTGCGCGCCGGCGCGCACGCCGATCCTCGACGGCGGCAGCATCGGGTCGTTGTGGAGGCTGTAGATTTCGTCGAACGGAAATCGCTCGAGCAAGCCGTCGTCGAGCATCGCGCGGCTGCCGCAGACGATTTCCTCGGCCGGCTGGAAGATCAGCACGACGCGGCCGCGGAAGTGGCGATGCTCGGCGAGATGGCGTGCGGTGCCGAGCAGGATCGCGACGTGGCCGTCGTGACCGCAGCCGTGAAAGATGCCGTCGAACACCGACCGGTAGACCGGGCGGCCCAGCTCCCGCATCGGCAGCGCATCCATGTCGGCGCGCAACGCGACGGTGCGGCCGGCGCCGAGCGTGCCGTCGACGATGCCGACCACGCCGGTCTGTCCGACACCGGTATGAACGTCGATGCCGAATTCGCGCAGCCGCGTCGCGATGAAGTCGGCCGTGCCGCGCTCCTGGAAGGCGATTTCCGGTTTGCTGTGAATGAGTCGGCGCCAGTCGCGCATGTCGGCTGCCAGTGCCTGGATCGGTGGGGAAATGGGCATGATCGGGTGTCGCCTCTGCAAAATGGGTAGCGAAGCACGCTGCTGCTTCGGGGGCGGGAAACGGGGTTCCGTTGAAACCGATGCTATGTGGAGAAATTCGCGTCGGCCAATGCGAATAACCAGACGGGCGATGCAGACCTTGCATGGGCCCGGCGGGCCGCTGCCTGCGGTCAATGCGGATGTCTCGCCCGCGGGGATGGTGGTATATACAAGCCGACTGCCCCGGCTTCGGTGAAGCGGTGCATCGGCCTTCGATGCACGTCCGTCGCCGGGCTCACCCTCCGCCGCAGTCCGTTCGACGGCAGGTCGAACCGTTGCCGTCATCCGTCCGAGGACCGTCGTGAACATCCGGAAACTTCGCCATGCGCTGGGCCTCGCCCAGCACCTGACGTTCAGCCGCGCGAGCGTCGACGTCAATCTCAGCCAGCCCGCGCTGTCCCGCAGCATCCAGTCGATCGAAGCCGAACTCGGCGTCGCGCTGTTCGACCGCCATCCGAACGGCGTGTCGCTGACGCCTTACGGCAAGGTGTTCGCCGAACGCGCGCGGCGCATCGTGATGGAAGCGACGGAATTGCAGCGCGACCTGGCGCTGATGCAGCATGGCGAATTCGGCGAGCTGGCGATCGGGCTCGGCGCGACGCCGGCGATCCTGTTGACGGGGCCGCTGATGGACCATTTCCTGCGCGAGGCGCCGCAGGTGCGCGTGAGCTTCAAGCGCGGCCGTCGCGATACGCTGCTGCGACGGCTGCTCGAGGAGCACGTCGACCTGTTCATCGGCGACATCGCGCAACTCGAGGACCACGCCGACCTGCAACTGACCCGGTTGCCGCGCTGGCCCAGCGGCTTCTTCTGTGCGCCCGACCATCCGCTCGCACGCCGGGGCGCGGTGACGCGCGACGCGCTGCTGCAGCATCGGCTCGGCTCGATCGAGCTGTCGCCGTGGGCGCTGTCCGATCTGTGCGAGTACTTCGAGTGCGCGTTCGATGCGTCGATCTCGTTCCGCAGCGACGACTTTCGCGACGTGGAGGCCGCGGCATCGGTGGGCGGGATGGTCGTGTTCGGCAATGCGGCGGCGTTTCGAGATGCGCTGCGGCGCGGGACGCTGGTCGAGCTGCCGCTCGATCCGCCGTTTCGCCGCGAAGCGCGGCTGGGGCTCGTGACGCTGGCCGCGCGGACGCTGTCACCGGCCGCGATGCGCGCGAAGGCGCTGGCCGAATCGGTCTTCGCGGACTACGCGGCGATGGCGCTCGGGGCGGCGCAGCGATGAACGGCCGGCCGACGGGCAACCGGCGGCGCCGTGCCGGCTACTTCCCCAACCGCTCCGCCAGCGAATAGCGCTGCATGCAGCGCTCCATCGCGTCGAGAAACGCGTGCTCGGCCGCGTTCATCTTGCGATCGCGATGCCACAGCAGGAACACGTCGACATCGACGAGCCCGTCGTCGGGCGGCAGCCGCCACAGTCGCTGCTGGGCGATGTCGTCGCGCACGATGTGTTCGGGCAGGCAGCCGATTCCGTAGCCGGCGAAGATCAGCCGCCGCACTTCCTCGAGGCTCGGCGACGACGCGACGATGCGCCCCGTGAAGCCCTTCTGGTCGCGAAACACGGTGAGCGGCGACAGGCTGTCGCCGATCTGGTCGCTCGTGAACGACACGAAATTCTCGGCGAGCAGATCGTCCATCCGCAGTTGCGTCTGCCCGAACAGCCGGTGATGGCGGCCGCAGTAGATCGCATAGCGCTGGCGCAGGAAGCAGCGCATCTCCAGCTTGTCGTGCGGCGTGCGGCACAGGCCGAGCCCGGCCGTGGCCGTTTTCTGCAGCAGCGAAGACAGAATGTCCGACGAGCGCATCACTTCGATCTGCAGATCGATGCGCGGGTACGCGCGATGGAAGTCCGCGAGGAATTCGTCGTAGACGGGCGACTCGATGCGGCTCACCGTCAGCAGCCGGATCGATCCGGTCAGGTCGGCGGTGCTGTCGTCGATTTCGGTTTCGAGGCGCGAGATGCCGCCGTAGATGTCGCTCGCGATCCGGTAGACGGCTTCGCCGGCAGGCGTCGGCGCGAAGTGCGTGCCGCGCCGCTCGATCAGCTTGCGTTCGAGCGTGTCCTCGAGCCGCCGCAACGCCTGGCTCACTGCGGGCTGCGTGACGTGCAGGCGCGCGGCCGCGCGGCTCACGCTGCGCTCCTGGATGATCACCAGATAGGTGCGCAACAGGTTCCAGTCGAGGCGGTCGTTCAGGAACGGGGCGAGGTCGGGGCGCATCGGGTCTCCGGGCGAGCCGTCAAGGTGAGTATTAGCTGAATTTATACGGCAAATAATAACTTGAAATTTGACTAATGATTTGCGGTCGCCGATAAAGGAGGGGTGCCGCAGCGTGCGGCGCAAGGCCGCGACAGACGGCCGTCACACGAATTGTGCGTCGCCCGCAGCGGCGTGCATCAGGAGCCCGCATGACCCAGTCCCTTTCTTCCGCCCGCCAGCCGGCGCGCGCCGCGACGGCCGCATTCATCGGCACGATGATCGAGTGGTACGACTTCTACATCTACGCGACCGCCGCCGCGCTCGTGTTCGGCGAACTCTATTTCCCGTCGCATGACCGCTTCGTCAGCACGATGGCGTCGTTCGCGACGTTCGCGGTCGGCTTCTTCGCGCGGCCGCTCGGCGGCGTGATCTTCGGCCATCTCGGCGATCGAATCGGCCGCAAGAAGGCGTTGATGACGACGCTGATGATGATGGGCGTCGCGACCGTCTGCGTCGGGCTGCTGCCCGACTATTCGAAGGTCGGCATGCTCGCGCCGGTGCTGCTCGTCGCGCTGCGCGTGGTGCAGGGGATCGCGGTCGGCGGCGAATGGGGCGGTGCGGTGCTGATGGCGGGCGAGCATGCGCCGCAGGGGCGCCGCACGTTCTTCGCGTCGTTCGCGCAGCTCGGCAGCCCGGCGGGGCTGATCCTGTCGCTGATCGCGTTCCGCGCGGTCACGTCGATGGACAAGGCCGACTTCCTCGCGTGGGGCTGGCGTCTGCCGTTTCTCGCGAGTTCGGTGCTGCTCGTGGTCGGCATCCTGATCCGGCTCGGCGTGAACGAGTCGCCGGAATTCGCGCGTGTGAAGGAAGCCCACCGCACGGTGAAGCTGCCGGTCGCGGAAGTGTTCCGCTCCGCGTCGGGGCTCGTGGCGCTCTGCATCGGCGCGAACACGATCGGCATCGCGGGCGTCTACTTCACGAACACGTTCATGATCGCGTACACGACGCAGTACGTCGGCGTGTCGCGCTCGCTGATCCTCGACAGCCTGTTCGCGGTCGCGATCATCCAGTTCGTCGCGCAGCCGATCGCCGCGTGGATCGCCGAGCGCATCGGCGGCGCGCGCTTCCTGAAGCTCGCGGCGCTGCTCGCGATGCTGTCGCCGTATCCGATGTTCATGCTCGTGCAGGGCGGCACGTCCGCGTCGCTGATCGCGGGCATCGCGCTCGCAGTCGTCTGCATGGCCGGCTTCTATTCGGTGATCGCGGGCTTCGTCAGCGACGTGTTCCCCGCACACGTGCGCTATTCGGCGATCTCGCTCGCCTACCAGGTCTGCGGTGCGATCGCGGGCGGGCTGACGCCGCTGGTCGGCACGTGGCTCGCCCATCGCTTCGCGGGCCAGTGGTGGCCGCTCGCGGTGTTCTACACGTGTCTCGCCGGCATCTCGCTGCTGTGCATCGTCGCGCTCGACGCACGCCGCGCGGCACGGCCGGCCGCCGCCGAAGCGCTCGGCTCGCAGTGACCCTCAACGAACGAATTCATCCGGAGTGCACATGAAAGACCTGCTGGAAATCGACGGCGCCCGTTTGTGGCAAAGCCTGGCGGACATGGCGCGTATCGGCGCGACGCCGCGCGGCGGCGTGCGGCGCCTCGCGCTCACCGATGATGACCGTCGCGGGCGCGACCTGTTCGCGCAGTGGTGCCGCGACGCGGGAATGACGGTGAGCGTCGACGCCGTCGGCAACCTGTTCTCGCGGCGCGACGGCACCGATGCGCAGGCAGCGCCTGTGCTGATCGGCAGCCATCTCGACACGCAGCCCGAAGGCGGCCGCTTCGATGGCGTCTATGGCGTGCTCGCCGCGCTCGAACTCGTGCGCACGCTGAACGACGCCGGCATCGCGACCGACAAGCCGCTGGAGATCGTGTCCTGGACCAACGAGGAGGGCGCGCGTTTCGCGCCGGCGATGCTCGGCTCGGCCGTGTTCACGGGCGCGTTGCCGCTCGACGAAGCGCTCGCGAAGCAGGACGCCGACGGCGTCACGCTCGGCGCGGCGCTCGACGCATGCGGCTATCGCGGCGCGCGTGCGATGGGCGGCGCGGTTGATGCGTACTTCGAAGCGCATATCGAACAGGGCCCCGTGCTCGAGGCGAACGGCACGACGATCGGCATCGTCACGGGCGGGCAGGCGATCCGCTGGCTCGACGTGACGGTGACGGGCGTGGCCGCGCATGCGGGCACGACGCCGATGCCGTATCGCAAGGATGCGTATTTCGCGAGCGCGCAGATGGCGCTCGAACTCGAACGGATCGTCGCCGGTCATGCACCGCGCGGGCTCGCGACGATCGGCCAGGTCGGCATCCGCAATGCATCGCGCAACACCATTGCGGGCGACGTGACATTTACGGTCGACCTCCGCCATCACGACGATGCGCAAGTCGATGCGATGGAGCGCGACTTGCGCGAGGCGTGCACGCGTGTCGCCGCCGCGCGCGGCGTGCAGGTCGCGATTGAGACCTGCTGGCGCAGCCCGGCGACGCCGTTCGACCGCGACTGCGTCGAACAGGTCGCGCAGGCGGCCGCCGCGTTCGGCTATACGAACGAGCGGATCGTCAGCGGCGCCGGGCACGACGCGATCCTGCTCGCGCGTTGCGTGCCGACCGCGATGGTGTTCATCCCGTGCGTCGACGGCCTGTCGCACAACGAAGCCGAGGATGCGCTGCCGGATGACGTGACGCGCGGCACGAACGTGCTGCTTCATGCGGTGCTCGCGCGCGCCGGCGTCGCGGCGGGCGTTGCCGTGGCGGTCGCCACGCAGGATGCATGACGCAGCGAACCGACAATTCGAAAAACCGACGAGGGCGAACGATGAAAACCTATTTCCATCCCGAGCAGTTGCTGCACCATCCGCGCAGCTACCTGTCGCGCGGCCAGATGCGTGAGCCGCAGGAAGTCCCCGAGCGCGCGGCGCGGCTCGTCGCGGCCGTGCGGTCGCTCGACTTCGACGTGCGCGAGCCGGCCGACCGCGGCACCGCGCCGATCGCGGCCGTGCACGACATGAACTACCTGCGCTTCCTGGAAGAAGCGCATCGCGACTGGAAGCAGATGCCCGACGACTGGGGCGACGAAGTGATGTCGAACGTGTTCGTGCGCGACCCGAATCCGCTACGCGGCGTGCTCGCGAAAGCCGCGCGCTACCTCGCCGACGGCAGCTGCCCGGTCGGCGCGAACACGTGGCGCGCCGCATACTGGTCCGCGCAGGGCGCGC
>NZ_JAAGPC010000339.1:0-4464 GCF_017104595.1 Burkholderia sp. Tr-20390
GTCAACGACGGCGCGCGCGAGGCGTACGCGCTGTGCCGGCCGCCCGGCCATCACGCACGCCGCGACGCGGCCGGCGGCTTCTGCTACCTGAACAATGCGGCGATCGCCGCGCAGTCGCTGCTCGGCCGCCATCGCCGGGTCGCGATCCTCGACACTGACATGCATCACGGGCAGGGCGTGCAGGAGATCTTCTACGGCCGTGACGACGTGCTGTACGTGTCGATCCACGGCGACCCGACCAATTTCTACCCGGTCGTCGCGGGCTATGAGGAAGAGACGGGCACCGGGGCCGGCGACGGCTTCAACCTCAACCTGCCGATGCCGCACGGTGCGCCGGAGTCGGCGTTCTTCGAGCGGCTCGACGACGCGCTGCGCGCGCTCGCGCGGTTCGAGCCCGATGCACTCGTGCTCGCGCTCGGCTTCGATATCTACAAGGACGATCCGCAATCGCAGGTGGCCGTCACGACCGACGGTTTCGGCCGGCTCGGCGGCGCGATCGGCGCGCTCGGGTTGCCGACGGTGATCGTGCAGGAAGGCGGCTATCACCTCGACAGCCTCGACGCGAACGCGCGTGCGTTTTTCGGCGGATTCGCCGCCGCGCGCTGACCGTCATCGCGGGGCCCGATCGCAGGCGTGCGGACTCAAGATTTCCGCACGCCTGCCGATAATTCGCGCATATGCTGGATGGATGCACGAAGGAGGGCCGAACGATGACAGCCGGCCAAATCAGACGCGGTGCGATCGCGCTCGCGGCGCTGGGCGTAGGGTCGCTCGCCAGCGCGGCCGATCCGTCGATCCCGCTGCGCGTCAGTCTCACCATTCCCGAAATCTGCACGATCGGCCCCGGCGTGCCGCAGGCCGTCGATGCCGACATGCCGAGCGTCAGTTGCGCGCACGGTACGCCGTTCGTGCTCAGTCACGCGCCGCCGCCCGACGTGCGATCGGCGCCGCGCAGCATCGGCGCGGGCGTGCTCCCCACCTGGACCGTCACGTTCTGAGCGGGCGCGCGCTCGCCCATGCCACTGAGCGCTAGAAACTGATCGTCGCGGTGATCGTGTCGCTGTAGTTGCCGGGCGCGGGCGTCGTCTGCGCCGGCACCGCACCGTACACGGTCACGGCCTGCGAGGTGCCCGTGCCGACGCCCGTGACCGTCGAGCTGCCGCCCGTGCCGTCGCCCCACGCGATCGAACGCGCGGCATCGGTGTAAAGCCCGTAGCCGATCGTGCCGCCTCCGCCGCTGCGCTGCATCTGGCGCGCCGTCACGTTGCCGCTGCTGCCGCCGCTCAGCGCGATCTTCCACGCGTCGCCGTTGGTGCACTGCGCGGTGATCGAACCGGTCGCGGCGAGCGCGCCCGACAGCACGCTCGCGGTGCCGAAGCTGACGTTGGTCGCGCTGATGTTGCAGTTGTTGATGACGTTGGCGGTCGCGCTGAACGGGAAGGTGCCGTTCGACGCCGTCAGCGACGCGCAAGTGGGCGCACCGAGCAGGTAGAACCCCGCGTTGATCGATGTCGTGTTGCCGCCGAACGTCTGCGAGTAGGGGGTCGTGCTGTTGCCGGTCGTCGGCACGGTCGGCTGGTTCGAGGTGATCTGCCCGTAGATCGTGACCGTGGCGCTCGCGCTCGTGCCGAGCGCGGGTTTGACGAGCGTCACCGATGCCGGCGTCGTGCCGGAGTAAATGGAGCCCCAGGCGACCGAATGCCCGGCATCGAGATAGAGGTCGTACTGCATCGCGTTGGTGCCGTTGACCAGGCTGCGCGGGCTCGTGCCGCCGAGACTCAGGCATACGAGCACGTTCGGCGTCAGCGTGACGGCCGACCACGTGCAGGTGATGCTGACGGTGCCGGTCGCGGCGACCGACGCGCGCGAGATCGGGCTGACCGAGCCGAAGCTCACCGTCGACGCGGTGGCCGTGCATGTCTCGGCCTGCGCATCGTGCGGCACGCCGCACCACATGGCGAACGCGACGAAGAGGAGCAGTGCGAACTTCATGGCGCGGGCCGGCAGGTGAGCGGGCCGAGGGTCGGCAGCGTGCCGTTGCCGGGCGCCGTGAACGCGAATGTCGTGACGCAGCGCTGCGTGCCGTAATCGATCACGAGATGGTTGTCCTCCTTCAGTCCGTCGATGAACGTGAGCCCGTCGTAGCCGACGATCGTGTCCGCGCCGCTTTCCGCGTGATGCACGTGCGCGCCGGCCGGCAGCGGGCGGCCGGCCGCGTCGTGCAGGATGACCGACGCCGCGCGATAGCGCGACACGCCGAAATGCGCGACGACGCCCGATTGCGCCTGCGGCACGACCGTCATCGAGGTCCGGGCGATCCGCGCATCGGCGGGCAGCTTCATCGAGTCGATCGCGATCTGGTTGTTCTGGTACGCGTTCAGGTCGGGCACGAGCAGGTGTCCCGCGCGATCCGTCGTGCCGATCACGCGGTTCTCGTGCAGCACCGGAATGCCCGCGACGCCGTCGGTCGACACGAGCGCGAAGCCGTCGTCGATGCGGCGTGACACCTGCAGGCTGCGGTCCATGAACACGAGCGCGCCGCTGACGTCGAGCGACGCGCCGGTCTGGCGGTCGATGTTCTGCGCGGCCGCGATGACTTCGCCCGCGTGGCCCAGATAGCGCAGTTGCGCTTGCCGGTACGGCGCCGCGCCCGTGCCGCCGGTCTGCACGCCCCAGCCCCAGCCGCCGTCGTAGTCGGGCGGGCGGCTCGCGTCGACGGTGTAGTTCGACTGGCCGCGCTGCCGCCCGACGGTCGTATTGATCGACGTGTTGCGGCCGAGCCCGATGTTCAGCGAGACGAACGCGCCGTTCGCACCCTGCTGCGCGAAGTCGCGGTACGCACTCACGCTCACCGACGCGAGATCGCCGAAGCTCAGCGTGTACGACACCGTGCCGATTCGCGCGCTCGGGCCTTGCGGCAACCGGAAGCCGATATAGCTGAGCGACAGCGTCTGGCGATGCATGAACGGCAGCGCGAGCGTGGCCTGGTCGGTCGCCGACGGCACCGGCGAGCCGTCGCGCGACGCGAGGTCGCCGTAGCGGCCGAACGCGCGGATCGTCTGCGCGTTGATCGAGAAGCGCGGTTCGATCACCTGGTAGCCGACGCTTACCTGCGTGCCCGGATAGCGTCCGGCGCTGCCCGCGACCGCGCCGCTCACGACGCCCGCGTAGCCGAGCCGCATCAGTGCGCCGACGCCGGCGTTGACCATGCCGCCGGTTGCTTCCGCATGCCCCTCGATGGTCAGCGCATCGGTCACCCCGCGCCGCATCGAGCCGCTGACGGCCGGCCGCGCGTCGTAGTCGAACGACTGCAGCCCGTAGTTGCGGCGCAGGAAGCCGGCTTCGAACGAATAGCTCGACAGCCCGGCGGACAGCATGCGCGTATCGACGTAGAGCGGCACCGACGTCGCGACGGTGCGCCCGAGCGCGTCGCGCGTGATGACGGTCGCCTGGCCGGCGCCGGTGATGCCCGGCACGTCGTGGATGATGAACGGGCCGCTCGGCACGTTGCCGGTGTACTGGCGCACGTTGTTGATGTACAGGTCGACCGCCGACGGCACGGCGGCGGAGCCCGCGAGCGACGGAATCGGGAACGTCACGAGATCGGGCCGCAGCGCGAAGTTGCTGCGCCACTGGAAGCCGCCGAGGCGCACCGAGCGCGTCCACGCGAGCGATCCCGAGATCGCGTCGCCGATCTGCGTCGTGCTCGGCCGTGCCGGGTCGGAGTGGCTCCACGACGTATCGAAGCGCGTATAGCGCCGCTGGCCGTTGTAGAAATACGCGGTGCCCGTCGTGTTGAACACGCCGTTCGGGTCGAAGTAGCGCACGCCGGTATAGAGCGAGAACTGCCGGTCGCCGATCGTCTGCGCGTACGCCTCGTAGTTGATCGCGAGGCCGCGCGACGCGCTGGCCTCCTGCGTGGCCGGCAACGCGCGGCTGTCGACCGCGTACGGGCGGCGCAGCGTGTCGGGCAGCTGCAGGTCGACGCTCTGGCGTGCCGCGTCGTAGCGGTAGCGCAGGCCGGGAATCGTGTCGAGATCGACGGTCGCCGCATCGGCGATGCCGAGCCGGTCGGTCGCGAAACCGATCGTGCGCAGGTCGGCGCCGCTCGCCGACAGATGGCCGTCGCGCTCGCGGAAGTGCGCGAGCAGCGCCGTGCTTTCGCCGTTGACACTGACTTCGAGGACCACGTCGTGCGTGCTGTCGGTCATCACGAGTGCCGCGGGTTCGTCCGCGCGGGCCGAGCCGATCACGAGCAGGCTGCCGGCCACGATGGCCGCAAGCGCGGCGCGCGGCGAGCGGCGCGTCGTTTCGCGTCCGTTGGCGGGGAACCTGAGATCGGAAGAGAGTCGTGGAGGGAAAGAGTGTATGGCATGGTAGAGAGGTAGGTGGTCGGCGTCGTGAGACACCGAACAATCTAGGAGCTACAGGACGCTCTTATCAACGTGTCAGTCAATGTCGTGA
>NZ_JAAGPC010000340.1:0-237 GCF_017104595.1 Burkholderia sp. Tr-20390
TGATGACTGAGTACACATGAGGTAGACGAAGAATAGACGACTACATGAGTCGACTGAAGAGACACGCTAAGTGACTATGATTACACACAGGGTAGATAAGAAGACATACTGTGTGACAGATGTGTGAGCACACATACTAACGTAGTAGTGAGAAGATGACGTAAGAGATGTGGGTAGGAGGACGTGGAAACAGTCTTAGAACAGAGGGTATGTTCGAATTGATGTGTTTTTTTTTTT
>NZ_JAAGPC010000341.1:0-3890 GCF_017104595.1 Burkholderia sp. Tr-20390
TGCTGGCCTGGCGCGACGGCGATGAAACCCGCGCCGCCGATGCGTGGCCGGTCGACGCCGCGCGGTTCCCGCGGGTCGCCGGGCTGCCGGCCGCGCCCGAACCCGCGTTCGCGCCGTGTCCCGCGCAACTCGGCCTGTATCCGGTCGTGCCGGACGCCGAATGGGTCGAGCGTGTGCTCGATTGCGGCGTGCGGACCGTGCAACTGCGTGTGAAAGGCGCGACGCCGGACACCTTGCGGCGGGAAATCGCCCGCGCGGTCGCGGCCGGGCGCCGCTATTCCGATGCGCGCGTGTTCATCAACGATCACTGGCAGATCGCTGCAGAAGAGGGGGCGTACGGCGTTCATCTGGGCCAGGAAGACCTCGAGACGGCCGATCTGGCCGCGATCGCGTGCGCGGGCCTGCGGCTCGGACTTTCGAGCCACGGTTATTACGAAATGTTGCGGGCATTGCACCAGCGCCCGAGCTACCTCGCGCTTGGCCCCGTGTACGCGACCGCGACCAAGGCCGTTGCTGCGCCGCCACAGGGCCTCGCGCGGATCACCCGCTATGCGCGCTTCGCTGGCACCCAGGCGCCGCTCGTCGCGATCGGCGGGGTGGGGCTCGACGCGCTGCCGGGCGTGCTGGCAACGGGCGTCGGCAGTGTCGCGGTGGTCAGTGCGGTGACGGGCGCGACCGACTATCGGGCTGCCATTGCTGCATTGCAGCAATGCTTTCCCGGACAATTTGACAATCGTTGACCGCAGGGCCCGGAACGGCTTCACGACATCATTCCAATGCAGGCCCTATAATTCGGCGTTCTGCGTAAAAGGACTGTCAGCTCCGTGAGCCCCACTCCTACCGAGACACTGCTGGAACTTCGCGACGTCGACTTTGGCTACGGCGACCGCCTCGTCCTGTCCAACCTGAACCTGCGCTTCGGGCGTGGGCAGGTGGTTGCGGTCATGGGCGGGTCGGGTTGCGGCAAGACGACCGTGCTGCGCCTGATCGGCGGCCTCGTGCGCGCGCGCCGCGGCCAGGTGCTGTTCGACGGCGCCGATGTCGGCGCGCAAACGCGCGACGGCCTGTACGCGCTGCGCCGCAAGATGGGCATGCTGTTCCAGTTCGGCGCGCTGTTCACCGACATGTCGGTGTTCGAGAACGTCGCGTTCGCGCTGCGCGAGCACACCGACCTGCCCGAAGACCTGATCCGCGACCTCGTGCTGATGAAGCTCAACGCGGTCGGGCTGCGCGGCGCGCGTGACCTGATGCCGTCCGAGGTGTCGGGCGGGATGGCGCGCCGCATCGCACTGGCACGCGCGATCGCGCTCGATCCGCAGCTCATCATGTACGACGAGCCGTTCGCGGGCCTCGATCCGATCTCGCTCGGCATCACCGCGAACCTGATCCGCACGCTGAACCAGGCGCTGGGCGCCACGTCGATCCTCGTCACGCACGACGTGCCGGAATCGTTCGCGATTGCCGACTACGTGTATTTCCTGGCCAATGGCGGCGTGCTCGCGCAGGGCACGCCCGACGAGCTGCGCGCGTCGACCGATCCGAGCGTGCGGCAGTTCATCGACGGCGCGCCGGACGGCCCGTTCAAATTTCATTACACGAGCCCGCCGCTCGCAGCGGATTTCGGCCTCGGCGGAGGGCGCGCATGATCAGCGCGATCGGACGTTACGTCATCGGCGGCCTCGAACGCGCGGGCTACGGCACGCGGCTGTTCGTGCGCCTCGTGCTGGAATTCTTCCCGCTGCTGCGCCGGCCGCGGCTGGTCACGAAGCAGATCCACTTCCTCGGCAACTATTCGTTCGTGATCATTGCCGTGTCGGGGCTGTTCGTCGGCTTCGTGCTCGGCCTGCAGGGCTATTACACGCTGAACCGCTACGGTTCCGAGCAGGCGCTCGGCCTGCTGGTCGCGCTGTCGCTCGTGCGTGAGCTCGGGCCGGTCGTCACCGCGCTGCTGTTCGCGGGGCGTGCGGGCACGTCGCTCACGGCCGAGATCGGTCTGATGAAAGCCGGCGAACAGCTCACCGCGCTCGAGATGATGGCGGTGGACCCGATCAAGAACGTGATCGCGCCGCGCATGTGGGCGGGCATCATCGCGATGCCGCTGCTGGCGGCGATCTTCAACGCGGTCGGCGTGCTCGGCGGTTACTTCGTCGGCGTCGTGCTGATCGGCGTCGATCCGGGTGCGTTCTGGTCGCAGATGCAGGGCGGCGTGCAGGTCTGGGCCGACGTCGGCAACGGCGTGATCAAGAGCATCGTGTTCGGGTTCGCCGTTACCTTCATTGCGCTGTATCAAGGGTATGAAGCGAAGCCCACGCCCGAGGGCGTGTCGCGCGCGACCACCAAGACGGTCGTGTTCGCGTCGCTCGCCGTACTCGGCCTCGATTTCCTGCTGACCGCGCTGATGTTCAGCTAAGCCTCAGCCAAGCCAAATTTTGGGATGACGATGAAAAAGACTGCTCTCGACTTCTGGGTCGGCCTGTTCGTGGTGGTGGGCTTCCTTGCGGTGCTGTTCCTGGCGCTCAAGGTCGGCAACATGAGCTCGCTGTCGTTTCAGCCGACCTATTCGGTGAGGATGAAATTCGACAATATCGGCGGGCTGAAGCCGCGCGCGGCCGTGAAGAGCGCGGGCGTCGTGGTCGGCCGCGTGAAGTCGATCGGCTTCGACACCAATACGTACCAGGCGCTTGTCACGATCGATGTCGACGGCCAGTATCAGTTCCCGAAGGATTCGTCGGCGAAGATCCTGACGTCGGGCCTGCTCGGCGAGCAATATATCGGCCTGGATCCGGGCGGTGACACCGAAATGCTGAAGTCGGGCGATACGATCACGATGACGCAATCGGCGATCGTGCTCGAGAACCTGATCGGCCAGTTCCTGTACAGCAAGGCCGCCGATGCGGGCGGGGCGAAGCCGGCAGCCGGTGCATCGGCCGCCGCGCCAGCCGCGCCCGCACCGGTGGCGGTGCCGGCGTCGGCGGTGTCCGGTTCGGCCGGCCAATAACCACACGAGAGAAAACAAGAGGGAATGACCATGCACACGATCCGCATCAGGCAGGCCGCGCTGGCGGTAGCGGCAGTCGCCGCGTTGAGCGGCTGCGCGACCGTGCAGACGCCGACCAAGGGCGATCCGCTCGAAGGCTTCAACCGGTCGATGTACAAGTTCAACGACACGGTCGACACGTATGCGCTGAAGCCGGTCGCGAAGGGCTACCAGTACGTGGTGCCGCAGCCGGTGCGCGACAGCGTGACGAACTTCTTCTCGAACATCGGCGACGTCTACATCGCGGCGAACAACATCGTGCAGCTGCGCATTGCCGACGGCGTCGGCGACATCATGCGCGTCGTGATCAACACGGTGTTCGGCGTCGGCGGCCTGTTCGACGTCGCGACGATCGCGAAGCTGCCGAAGCACACGGCCGACTTCGGGATCACGATGGGCCGCTACGGCATGCCGTCGGGCCCGTATCTCGTGCTGCCGCTGCTCGGCCCGAGCACGCTGCGCGACACGGCGGGCCTGGGCGTCGACTACGTCGGCAACCCGCTCACGTACGTGAAGCCGGATGGTCTGAGCTGGGGCCTGTTCGGCGTCAACCTCGTCAACACGCGTTCGAACCTGCTCGGCGCGGGCGATGTGCTGGATGCCGCGGCGCTCGACAAGTATTCGTTCGTCCGTAACGCGTACCTGCAACGCCGCCAGATGCTGATCAGCAACGCGCGCGGCGAGGCGGCCGCGACGTCGAGCAACGACGCACTGCCGAAGTACGACCTGCCGGCCGAACTGCACAAGCTGTGGCGCAGCGGCGCGCCGGGCAACTACCACATGGACTACGCGTACTCGTGCATGGGCTACGAGGTCGCGGGCGGCCTCGGCGCGAAACTCGCGCGGCCCGAAC
>NZ_JAAGPC010000342.1:0-4091 GCF_017104595.1 Burkholderia sp. Tr-20390
AACCACGAGAACCACCACGATCCCATAAACCCTTTCCCTCGTGGCGGCTCTTCCGATCTGCCGGTGCGTGGCGTCCGGCTCGCGCTGCTGACGTTCGCGCTGTCGCTCGCGACCTTCATCGAGGTGCTCGACTCGACCGTGACGAACGTCGCGGTGCCGGCGATCTCCGGCAGTCTCGGTGTATCGAACAGCCAGGGCACGTGGGTGATCAGCTCGTATTCGGTCGCGGCCGCGATCGCGGTGCCGCTGACGGGCTGGCTCGCGCGCCGCGTCGGCGAGTTGCGGCTGTTCGTCGGCGCGATCCTGCTGTTCACGCTGACGTCGCTGCTGTGCGGGCTCGCGCGCGACCTGCACGTGCTGGTGATCTGCCGTGCGCTGCAGGGGCTGTTTTCCGGGCCGATGGTGCCGCTGTCGCAGACGATCCTGCTGCGCACGTTCCCGCCGGACAAGCGCACGATCGCGCTCGCGCTGTGGGCGATGACGGTGCTGCTCGCGCCGATCTTCGGGCCGGTGGTCGGCGGCTGGATCGTCGACACCTTCTCGTGGCCGTGGATCTTCCTCATCAATTTGCCGATCGGGCTGTTCTCGTTCGCGGTCTGCACCGCGATGCTGCGCCCTGACGCGCAACGCGGCACGGCCGGCCCGATCGACGTGCCGGGCATCGTGCTGCTCGTGATCGGCGTCGGCTCGCTGCAGGCGATGCTCGATCTCGGCCACGATCGCGGCTGGTTCGGCTCGCCGCTGATCGTCACGCTCGCGGTGGTCGCGGCGCTCTCGATCGTGTCGCTGCTGATCTGGGAGGCGGGCGAAGCGCATCCCGTCGTCGATCTCAGCCTGTTCCGCGATCGCACGTTCTCGTTCTGTGTCCTGATCATCTCGCTCGGGATGATGAGCTTCTCGGTGGTCGGCGTCGTGTTTCCACTGTGGATGCAGGCCGTGATGGGCTACAACGCGTTTCACGCGGGGCTCGCCACGGCGTCGCTCGGCGTGCTCGCGCTGGTGTTCTCGATCCTCGTCGGGCTGCATGCGCATCGCTTCGACGCGCGCGTGCTCGCGACCTTCGGCTTCCTCGTGTTCGCGGCCGTGCTCGCGTGGGATGCGCATTTCACGCTGAAGATGACGTTCGCGCAGATCGCCGCGCCGGGGCTGATCCAGGGGATCGGGCTGCCGTGCTTCTTCATTCCGCTGACCGCCGCGACGCTGTCGCGCATTCCGGACGACCGGCTCGCGGCCGCGTCGAGCCTGTCGAACTTCCTGCGCACGCTGTCCGCCGCGTTCGGCACCGCGATGAGCGTGACGCTGTGGGACAACCGCGCGACCTATCACTACGACGTCGTGTCGCAATCCGTCACGCACGCGTCGGCGAACACGCAGCGCTTCGTGCACACGTTGAACGCGATGGGCGTGGACGGCGTGCGCGAGCTGTCGACGCTGCACCAGGTCGTGATGCAGCAGGCCTACATGATGGCGACCAACGACATGTTCTGGATGGCGAGCATGACGTGTCTCGCCCTCGCGGCAATGATGTGGCTGACGCGGCCGAAACGCGGCGCGGCGGCGTCGTTCGGGCATTGAGGAGAGGAACATGACGACACTCGGCGCACTCGTGATCCTGTATCACCCGAGCGATGCACAGCTCGACGCGCTCGGCGCATGGCGGCACGCGTGCGACGCGCTGCTCGTCGTCGACAACACGCCGCAGCCCGATGCGCGGGCCCGCGAGCTGTGCGCGCGCGAGGGCATCGCGCTGCTGCATCACGGCAATCGCGGCGGGATCGCGGGCGCGTACAACGCGGGGCTCGCGGCGTTGTTTCGCGATCGGATCGACGCCGTCGCGCTGTTCGACCAGGATTCGTCGGTGCCGGCCGCGTATTTCCCCGCGATGCGCGAAGTCTGCGCGGGGCTTGGCGGGCGCCCGTTCCTGGCGGGCCCGCGCATCTTCGACGAAAACGCGCGCAGCTTCCTGCCCGAACTGTCGACCAACGGGATCGGGCTGCGCCGCCTGCGCATCGAGCCGGGTGCGTCGTTGCAGCGCTGCGCGTTCCTGATTTCGTCGGGCTGCGTCGTGTCGCGTGACGCGTTCGACGTGCTCGGCCGCTTCGACGAGACGCTGTTCATCGATCACGTCGATACCGAATACAGTTTCCGCGCGTTGTCGCGCAACGTGCCGCTCTATGTCGTGCCGTCGCTGGTGCTGCCGCACCGGATCGGCGCGAAGCAGCGTCATGCGCTCGGCCCTTTTGAAATGACGTCGATGAATCACTCGTGGCAACGGCGCTATTACAGCGCGCGCAATGCGGTGCAGCTCGGGATGCAGTACGGGTTGCGCTTTCCGGTGGCGATCGTGCCGAACCTGTTGACGATATGGCAGGTCGTGCAGATCGCGCTCGTCGAACGCGACAAGCGCGCGAAGCTCGCCGGCATTCTGTTCGGCGTCGCGGATGGCCTGTTCGGCCGGCTCGGCCCGCTCGAACGCACGCGGCCGCGTCTGGCCGCGCGTGCGCAACGCGTTCAGCAGGGGTGAGGGGCGCGATGCGGCGTGTGAATGAAGCGGCGACTGTGGCGCGTGGCGTGAAGAGCGGCTCGATGATGATCGTCGCCGCGGCAGTGTCGCTGGCGTTGAGCGGATGCGTGCCGTCGGGCTTCCTGCCGTCGCTGTCGTTGCGCGCGCCGGCCGACGATGCGCTCGCGCATACGGCCGGCCCCGGCGTGAACGGCGCATGGCCCGCGCCCGACTGGGTGAAGCAGCTGCAGGATCCGCAGCTCGACGCGCTGGTCGCCGAGGCTTCGCAAAACAATCCCGACCTACAGGTCGCGCAGGCGCGGCTGCGGATCGCGCAGGCGCAGCTTCAGCAGTTCGATTCGTTGACGGGGCTGACGGGCACGGCCGGCGCGACGGTCAGCCGCGCGCGCATGCCGAAGCCGGGCGACGACGTCGCCAACGTGTCGGTCAGCGGCTATCGCGTGCCGGTGGAGATCTTCGGCGATCCGAACACGTCGCCGTCGTCGGTGTTCGTCGGGCTGACCTACCAGCTAGACCTGTGGGGCAAGAACCGCGCCGCGACGAAGAGCCTGATGTCGCTGCGCGAAGCGGCGCGGGTCGAGGCCGAGCAGGTGCGGCTCACGCTGGCGGTCGCGATCGTCACCGTGTACTGCCAGCTCGACCAGGCGTATGCGACGCAGGACCTGCTGCAGCAGAAGCTGAAGGTCAGCCAGCGCGTGACGACGGTGCTGCGCGAGCGCACCGCGCGCGGGCTCGACAACGCGTACGACGCGAGCGACGCATCGATCAAGCGTAGCAAGCTGCTCGCGCAGATCGCGATGAACGACGAGCAGATCAAGCTCGCGCAATTGCAGCTCGGCGTGCTGTCGGGCCGAGGCCCGGAGCGCGGGCTCGCGCTGCAGCGGCCACGCGTTGGTGTCTTCGCGGGCGGCGCGCTGCCCGCGCGGCTGCCGGCCGATCTCCTGGGGCGCCGGCCCGACATCGTCGCCGCGCGCTTGCGTGTCGAAGCCGCGTTCGCGAATGCCGATTCGACGCGCGCACAGTTCTATCCGGACGTGAACCTCGTCGCGCTCGGCGGCGTGTTCGCGCTCACGCCCGCGTCGCTGTTCTCGCGCGATGCGCTCGCCGGTTCCATCGGCCCGGCGATCTCGCTGCCGATCTTCGATCGCGGCCGGCTGAAGGCGAAGCTCGGTGCGGATGTCGCGCAGGCCGACGTCGCGATCGGCCTGTACAACAAGACCGTCGACGACGCGCTCGGCCAGGTCGCGCAGTTCGTCACGTCGCTGCAGACGTCGCAGACGCTCGTCGCGCAGCAGCAGGACGCGGTCGCGGCCGCGCAGAAGATCGTTGAGATCGCAACCGACCGGCACCGGCGCGGCGTGCTGATGCAGAAGGACGTGGACGTCGCGGATCTCACGCTGATCGACGAGCGCGCGCAGATGATCGCGTTGCTCGGCCGGCAGCGGTCGCTGCGCATCGGGCTCATCGGCGCGCTCGGCGGCGGGTTCGATGCAGGCGCGGCGGTTGCGCAGGTGCCGGCCGCGCATCGGGCGCGTAGCGGGGCGGCCAGGAGAGGCGCTTCGGCTAC
>NZ_JAAGPC010000343.1:0-3558 GCF_017104595.1 Burkholderia sp. Tr-20390
TCCTGCGGAGCCGGCAGCGCGGCGACCGGCGCCGCGTCGAAACGCGGCTCCGACGTCAGCGCCGGCGCGGGCTCGTGTGCGACCGGCCGCGCGACACCGCGCGACGGCGCGAGCACGATGCCGCCCGCCACGCGCCAGCCCGACACGATCGCCTTCATCTGGCGCGTCTGCTCCTCGAGCGACGCCGCCGCGGCGGCCGCCTGCTCGACGAGCGCGGCGTTCTGCTGCGTGACCGAATCCATCTGGCCGACCGCGCGGTTGACCTGCTCGATGCCGGTCGACTGCTCGTCCGACGCGGCGCTGATCTCGCCCATGATGTCGGTCACGCGGCGCACGGCCTGCACGATCTCGTCCATCGTCGTGCCGGCGCGCGACACGAGCGCCGACCCGCTTTCGACCTTCTCGGCCGAATCGCCGATCAGCTGCTTGATTTCCTTCGCCGCGCTCGCGCTGCGCTGCGCGAGCGAGCGCACCTCGCCCGCGACCACCGCGAAGCCGCGGCCCTGTTCGCCCGCACGCGCGGCTTCGACCGCCGCGTTCAGCGCGAGGATGTTGGTCTGGAACGCGATGCCTTCGATCGTGCCGATGATGTCGACGACCTTGCCCGAGCTTGCCGCGATGTCCTGCATCGTCGACACGACTTGGCCGACCACCTCGCCGCCCTGCGTCGCGATGTCCGATGCGTTCACCGCGAGCTGGCTGGCCTGCCGCGCGTTTTCCGCGTTCTGCCGCACGGTGCCCGTCAGCTGCTCCATGCTCGACGCGGTTTCCTGCAGCGATGCGGCCTGCTCCTCGGTGCGCTGCGACAGGTCGGTGTTGCCGGTCGAGATCTCGCGCGCGCCGACGTCGATCGACTCGGTACCGCGATGCACGGCCTGCACCATCGTCGTGACGGCGTCCTGCATCCGCTTGATGCCGCCGAACAGGCGGCCGATCTCGTTGGTGCTGAACACGTTGACCGGCTGCGTGAGGTCGCCGCCGGCGATGCGCTCGAAGTGCGCGATCGCGTCTTCCAGCGGCTGCACGATCAGCCCGCGCAGCGCGAAGCGGATCGCGATCACGACGACGAACGCGATCGCGATGCCCGCCGCGATCAACCCGATCATCAGCGAGATCTGCGATTGCGTCGTGGCCTGGCGATCTTCCGCGCGCTTCTGCAGCGACGCGACCACGGCCGCCGCGGCCTGGTCGTACGCGACGAACATCGGGCTGATCTTGGTATCGGCGACCGCGTGGTACGCGGCCATGTCGCCCGCGCGCGCGGCCGCGAACTCGGGCTCGACGCCTTCCTTCACGATCGTCGCGTAGCGGGTGGCCAGCTCGTCGACGAGCGCCTGCTCGATACCGAGCTTCGGCGTCGCCTGGAACGCCTGCCAGTTCTGGTTCGACTTCGCATACAGCTCCTGCGCGCGGTCGAGCACCTTGGCCGCTTCGGCCGTGTTGCCGGCTTCCGTCAACGAGCGGAAGCGGTCGAGCGACACGCGTGCGCGCAGCAGGTACGACGACGTATCGTCGAGCGAGTGGATCGCCGGCAGGTCGACGTGCGCGATCGCGTCGAGCGAGCGGCTTGCGTGATTCAGCGCGACCAGGCCGAGCCCGCCGACGGCTGCGGCCAGCGCCACGAGGATGAGTCCGACCGCCGTGAGCGTCGTGCGGATCGACCAGTTTTGCAACATTGCAGATTCTCCCGAAATTCCTGCGCGCGCGGCGCGCTTACCCGCCGAGCGTCTCGATCAGCGCCATTTCACGGCTCGACATCAGCTTCTCGATGTCCATCAGGATCAGCATGCGGCCGTCGACCGTGCCGAGGCCCGTCAGGTACTCGGTCGTCAGCGTCGCGCCGAATTCCGGCGCCGGCATGATCTGGTCGGTCTGCAGCGTCAGCACGTCCGACACGCCGTCGACCACCATCCCGACCACGCGATGCGCGACGTTCAGGATGATCACGACGGTCTGGTGGTCGTACTCGACGCGGCCGAGATGGAACTTGATCCGCATGTCGACGATCGGCACGATGATCCCGCGCAGGTTGATCACGCCCTTGATGAACTCCGGCGCGTTCGCGATGCGCGTGACGCTGTCGTAGCCGCGGATTTCCTGCACCTTCAGGATGTCGATCCCGTATTCCTCGTCGCCGAGCGTGAACACGAGGAATTCCTGGCCCGTCGCGTCGCCTTGTTCCGCGTCGCGGCGGCTCGTCGCCGCGTTCGCCGCGGCCGGATTGATCATTTGGACTTCAGCAGACACGTTTGCCCCCAATCGGTTGAATGGCGAGTGACATCAGAACATCGCGAGCTCGGCGCCGGCACGGGCGCCGTGCATCGCACGGGTTTCGCGGTTCAGCGCCGCGACGTCGACGATCAGCGCGACGCTGCCGTCGCCGAGGATGGTCGCCGCCGAGATGCCGTGCACCTTGCGGTAATTGGTTTCGAGGTTCTTCACGACCACCTGCTGCTGGCCGACCAGCTCGTCGATCAGCATCGCGAAGCGGCGCCCCTCGGTTTCCATGATCGTGACGATCCCTTGCGTCGGGTCGGTGCGCGCGTCGTCGACCGAGAACACCTCGTGCAGCGCGACCAGCGGCAGGTATTCGCCGCGCACGCGCACCACGCGCTCGCCGTTGCCGACCGTGTAGATGTCGTCGTTCGACGGCTGCAGCGACTCCATCACGAAGTTCAGCGGCAGGATGAAGATCTCGTTGCCGACCTTCACCGACATCCCGTCGAGGATCGCAAGCGTGAGCGGCAGCACGATCCGCGTGGTCGTGCCGCGGCCGGCCACCGACGTGATTTCCACGTGGCCGCCCATCGACTGGATGTTGCGCTTCACGACGTCCATCCCGACGCCGCGGCCCGACACGTCGGTCACCGTCTCGGCGGTCGAGAAGCCCGGCGCGAAGATCAGCTGCCAGACTTCGTCGTCGCTGATGTTGTCGGACACCTGCATGCCCTGTTTCGCGGCCTTCGCGAGGATCCGCTCGCGGTTCAGGCCCGCGCCGTCGTCGCTCACCTCGATCACGATGTTGCCGCCGTGATGGGCGGCCGACAGCACCAGCTGGCCCACGGCGTCCTTGCCGGCGGCCACGCGCTTGTCGACCGTCTCGATCCCGTGGTCGAGGCTGTTGCGCACGAGGTGGGTCAGCGGATCGATGATCCGTTCGATCAGGCTCTTGTCGAGCTCGGTCGCCTGGCCGAACGTGACGAGCTCGACCTGCTTGCCGAGCTTGCCGGCAAGGTCGCGCACGAGACGCGGGAAGCGGCTGAACACATAGTCCATCGGCATCATGCGGATCGACATCACCGCTTCCTGCAGGTCGCGCGCGTTGCGCTCGAGCTGCGCCATCCCGTTGAACAGACGGTCGTGCAGCGCCGGATCGAACGCGCTCGCGGTTTCCGCGAGCATCGCCTGCGTGATCACGAGCTCGCCGACCAGGTTGATCAGCTGGTCGACCTTCTCGACACCGACGCGGATCGAGCTGCCTTCGGCGCCCGATGCCGCGGCGGCGGCCGGGCGGGCGCGCTTGTCGTCGTGATGCGCGGCGGCCTGCGGCGCGTGGTC
>NZ_JAAGPC010000344.1:0-3354 GCF_017104595.1 Burkholderia sp. Tr-20390
TGCCCACCCGCGCGCCGACGCGCTCCGCGAGCAGCTCGACTGGCTCGGCGCCGCCCACCTGCTCGACCTCGACGCCGCCGACGGCCCGCCCGCGCTGGTCGCCGAATTCGACACGCCGCAGGGCGCGCGCACGCTGCGCTGAACACCCTGCCGCCTCGCTGAACTACACCCATACCGGCAACACGGAGACACCCACTTCATGAATTCGCGCGAAACCCGGGGCATGCTGCTCGGCCTCATCGGCGTGATGATCTTCAGCCTGACGCTGCCGATGACGCGGATCGTCGTCGCCGAACTCCATCCGCTGCTCAACGGGCTCGGCCGCGCGCTCGCCGCCGCGGTGCCGGCCGGCCTGCTGCTGTGGTGGCGCCGCGAGCCGCTGCCGACCCGCGCGCAGCTGAAAAGCCTCGCGATCACGTCGCTCGGCGTGATCATCGCGTACCCGGTGTTCTCCGCATGGGCAATGAAAACGGTTCCGGCGTCGCACGGCGCGGTAGTCAACGGCCTGCAGCCGCTGTTCGTCGCGCTGTACGCGGCCTGGCTGTCGCACGAGCGGCCGTCGAAGGCGTTCTGGGCCAGCGCGGTGGCCGGCAGCGCGCTCGTGATCGCGTTCGCGCTGCGCGACGGCGGCGGCACGGTGCAGGCCGGCGACGCGCTGATGCTCGTCGCGGTCGGCATCGGTGCGCTCGGTTATGCGGAAGGCGCGCGGCTCGCGCGCCAGATCGGCGGCTGGCAGGTGATCTGCTGGGCGCTCGTCGTGTCCGCGCCGTTCCTCGTGCTGCCGGTCGGCTGGCTCGCGTGGACGCAGCATGCCGCGCATCCGGGCCCGCTCGCGCTGCGCACGTGGCTCGCGTTCGGCTACGTGACCCTCTTTTCGCAATTCATCGGCTTTTTCGCGTGGTACGCGGGGCTCGCGATGGGCGGCATCGCGCGCGTCGGCCAGGTGCAACTGCTGCAGATTTTCTTCACGATCGCTTTTTCCGCATTGCTGTTCGGCGAAACGGTGACGCCGTCGACGTGGCTGTTCGCAGCCGCGGTGATCGCCACCGTGGTGCTCGGGCGCCGCTCGGCGGTCGCCACCGCCGCGCAACCGGCTCGCGCCGGCTGAACAGCTGCGCCATAATGGACGTTTTGCCTGATCGGTTTGCCCACCCGGCCGCGAAGGCTCTATCGCGCTCGTGCCCGCCCACCCGGCGGCGTCGAAGCGATTTGCCCGAACGACCTTTCTTGACTGACCACGATATCCGAACGAGGAGACTATGAATCCGAGCGACCTGCATCCGCCGCACTGGCAGCTTTCCGAACGCGCACGCAAGCTGACGAGCTCTGCCATCCGCGAAATCCTGAAGGTCACGGAACGCCCCGAGGTCATCTCGTTCGCCGGCGGCCTGCCCGCCCCTGCCACGTTCCCGGCCGAGCGCATGCGCGCCGCCGCCGATCGCGTGCTGCGCGACGCGCCGGCCGCCGCGCTCCAGTACAGCGCGACCGAAGGCTACCTGCCGCTGCGCGAATGGATCGCCGAGCGCTACAGCGTGCGCGTGTCGCAGGTGCTGATCACGACCGGCTCGCAGCAGGCGCTCGACCTGCTCGGCAAGGCGCTCGTCGATCCGGGCAGCCCGATCCTCGTCGAAACCCCGACCTACCTCGGCGCGCTGCAGTCGTTCTCGCTGTACGAGCCGCGCTACGTGCAGGTGCCGACCGACGAGCAGGGCCTGCTGCCGGACGGCCTCACGCCCGAACTCACGCAAGGCGCGCGCCTCTTGTACGCGCAGCCGAACTTCCAGAATCCGACCGGCCGCCGCCTGCCCGTCGAGCGCCGCCGCGCGCTCGCCGCGTTCGCGCAGTCGAGCCCGTTCCCGGTGCTGGAAGACGATCCGTACGGCGCGCTGAACTACCGCGGCGAGCCGCTGCCGACGATGCTGTCGATGGCGCCCGATCACATCGTGCACCTCGGCACGTTCTCGAAGGTGCTCGCGCCGGGCCTGCGGATCGGCTACATCATTGCGCCCGAGGAACTCCACTTCAAGCTCGTGCAGGCCAAGCAGGCCACCGACCTGCACACGCCGACGCTCACGCAGCGCATCGCGCACGAAGTGATCAAGGACGGCTTCCTCGACGAGCACATCCCGACGATCCGCGAGCTGTACAGCGCGCAGTGCGACGCGATGCTCGGCGCGCTCGAGCGCCACATGCCGGAAGGCGTCACGTGGAACCGCCCGGAAGGCGGGATGTTCATCTGGGTGAACCTGCCCGCGCAGATCGACAGCATGAAGCTGCTCGCCACGGCCGTCGACAACCACGTCGCGTTCGTGCCGGGCGCGCCGTTCTTCGCCGACAACGCACAGCAGAACACGCTGCGCCTGTCGTTCGTGACGGTGCCGCCCGAGAAGATCGAGGAAGGCGTCGCGCGCCTCGGCAAGCTGCTGCGCGAGCGTCTCTGATCCCCTTTTTCCTGTCACGACTCTCTACGAGGAATCGAATCCATGGCTAACGTCTACGACAAGCTGAAGTCGCTCGGCATCGAGCTCCCGACCGCCGGCGCACCGGCCGCCGCCTACGTGATGAGCGCGCAAACCGGCAACACGGTGTTCCTGTCGGGCCACATCGCGAAGAAGGACGGCAAGGTCTGGGCCGGCAAGCTCGGCGCGGATCTGCAGACGGAAGACGGCAAGGCCGCCGCCCGCTCGATCGCGATCGACCTGCTCGCGACGCTGCACGCGCACACCGGTGACCTGAACAAGGTCACGCGCATCGTCAAGCTGATGAGCCTCGTCAACTCGACGCTCGACTTCACCGAACAGCACGTCGTGACGAACGGCGCGTCGGAACTGATCGCGGAAGTGTTCGGCGACGCCGGCAAGCACGCGCGCTCGGCGTTCGGCGTCGCGCAGATCCCGCTCGGCGCGTGCGTCGAGATCGAGCTGATCGCCGAAGTTGCGTAACGAACGCAGCACGATGCCTGGCCGTCTCGTCCGTTTCAAGCAGGTCGACGTATTCACGTCGGTACCGTTCAAGGGCAACGCGCTCGCCGTGGTGTTCGACGCCGATTCGCTCGGCGACGACGACATGCTCGCGATCGCCCGCTGGACGAACCTGTCGGAAACGACCTTCCTCTGCACGCCGACCGATCCGGAAGCCGACTACCGCGTCCGGATCTTCACGACGGAGGGCGAACTGCCGTTCGCCGGCCATCCGACGCTGGGCACCGCGCATGCGTTCCTGGAAAGCGGCGCGCGGCCGCGCGCGCCGGGCCGGCTGATCCAGCAGTGCGGGGTCGGCCGGGTCGCGCTGCGCGAGCAGGCCGACGGCTGGGCGTTCGCCGCGCCGCCGGCACGCGTCACGCCGCGCGACAGG
>NZ_JAAGPC010000345.1:0-238 GCF_017104595.1 Burkholderia sp. Tr-20390
GAAAAAAAAAAACTACATCTCGAACTCTACCATCTCCCTCTCCTCCTCTCCACTACTATACATCAACACAACATTCCACCTCCTTACGCTCCCCCTACTTCTCGCTACACGATTTCCCTCTTCCATCTAACATGTCCTCATATCACTACTCAGCACGTACCTATTTCTTCATCACATCCACTATCAGTATATCTCGCTTGCACACACACTCATCCTCACTTCCTCCACTCTACTCCAT
>NZ_JAAGPC010000346.1:0-3821 GCF_017104595.1 Burkholderia sp. Tr-20390
CCGTGAAACGACTCTACGCCGATGATAGTGCGGATTCCCGTGTGAAAGTAGGTAATCGTCAGGCTCCCTAAGCCGAAAACCCCCGCCCGAAAGGCGGGGGTTTTTGCATTTCAGCGGCGGAAATGCAGGTGTGGTGCGAGAAGAGCGCTTCATTCATCACATCCCAACGGCACGCACGCGGATCAATCAGCCGCCATCCTGCAGTCGATCCTTACCGCGGAACGAAACCACGCGATTTGATACGATCGACGTGTCGTCGGCGATTGCACACGTCGACGTTCATGTTCGAAACCAGAGCTTGATGGAGAGGGCGGGAATGAATATCGGCGACGCGTCGCGCGAATCCGGAGTCAGCGCAAAGATGATCCGGTACTACGAACAGGTGGGCCTGCTTGCGCCAAGCAAGCGTACCGACGCCGGCTACCGGATCTACGGCGCAGACGAGATCCATATCCTGCGCTTCATCCGTCAGGCGCGCCGCCTTGGCTTTCTCGTCGAGGACATCCGCAAGCTGCTGATGCTCTGGCAAGACCGGTCCCGCGCGAGCGCCGAAGTGAAGTCGATCGCCCTCGAGCACGTGGCCGAACTCGACAAGCGCATCGCCGAGCTGAGCGACATGCGCGACACACTGGCCGATCTTGCTGCGCACTGTCATGGTGACGGGCGGCCCGAATGCCCGATTTTGGCGCGTCTGTCCGACCCTGTCGGTGAACCAAATTAGTGCGTTCGCTCGACGCCCCAATCAGGCATTGACTTGATTTTCATAAAAATCAATGGGTTATGACGGGGCGTCGGCCGGCCATTCCGATTTGGAATGGTTTCCATGCAAGTATTTCACTAGCATCTTGGTGCGGCATCGCTATAATTCGGGATAACCCTATACGGGAAATCCCTGAACACCGATTCACCAGGGGTCCCCCTTCCTTGGAGAATGTCATGATCGCCTACATCGTCGAAAAGCTGAGCAACTGGTTCGAATCCGCAGAACGTGAACGCCGTGAGGCCTACCTTGCCACGTCGTCGGACATCGTCCAGCTCGAGAGCCGCATCCGCTCGCTCGAAACCAACGGCTACTCGCTGTAATTGGAGTCACCGTCAGGTGCCACGTGGCACCGAACGATAAGCAAGCCCCGTATTTGACGGGGCTTTGTTTTTTGTGCGTCGGATCTGGCGCAATCGTCAGTGCAGCGCTATGGTATGCACCTGCTTTTCATCCTGAAGGACACGATCATGCGTTTGCGTCTCGATGTGCGTCGAAGTGCCCGCGCGCGTCTCGTTCTGGGCGCGGCGGTGCTGGTCCACGGACTCGCGGCTGTTGCTGCGACGTCGTCCAAGCCGCTGATTCTCGATACGCAACGCGGTATCCAGGACGGCAAGGGCGGGTTGGTGCTGCAGACGGCCCCGTTGTCTTCCGAGCCGATCGTCGAGCCGGCAGGGATGCGGGCTCCGGCCGGGCAGGCGCCGAACACGTCGGTTCCGCTGTTCGTCGCGCCGTATATCAATGTCCCCGCATGGGGTGGGCAGCCGGTCAACCAGCCGAGGCTCGCGCCGAGACCTCAGCCGTAACGGCCAGTCGCCCGATCAGTTTCCGCGGTGCTCGATCTGGCAGCGGGCGCCGCTATCCTGTCCGAGCATCTCGACCAGGTAGGGCAGTGCCTCGTTCATGCTCTGGGCGAGCGTATACGGCGGATTCAGAATGAACATCCCGCTGCCGTAGAGACCCAGCCCGTCAGTCGGCGGATTCGACACCGTCAGTGTCAGGTGCAGCCAGTTGTTCGGTTGCAGACGCTTCAACTGCTCGGGAAAACGCTGCGATTCCGTCCGGGTCACCTGCGGGTACCAGACTGCATAGCAGCCCGTCGCGAAACGCTTCAGACACTCCGTCACACAAGCCACCGTGCGCGCGTAATCCTTCTTGTCCTCGTAGGACGGGTCGATCAGCACGAGTGCGCGTCGCGGCGGCGGCGGCAGCAGCGCCTTGATGCCTTCGAAGCCGTCGCCGGCGAAGATCATCGCGCGTCGGCCTGCATCGCGGAAATTGTGCCGCAGCACGTCGATTTCCGTCGTGTGCATTTCGAACAGGCGCATGCGGTCCTGCTCGCGCATCGATCGCCATGCGATGTACGGGGAGCCCGGGTAGAAGCGCAGTTCACCGTCGTCGTTCAGCGCGCGTACTTCATCCACATAGTCGCCCAGCGCCTCCGGCAGGTTCTTCTCGTTCCACAGTCGGCCGATGCCGGTGTCGAATTCCGACGTCTTCGCCGCATAGCCGTCGCGCAGCGAATATACGCCGGCACCTGCATGCGTGTCGATGTACCAGTAAGACTTGTCCTTCTTGTTCAGGTAGCGCAGCAGCTGGACGACGACGGCGTGCTTGAGCACGTCCGCGTGGTTGCCTGCGTGAAAACCGTGACGATAACTGAGCATGGCGGGCTGCCTGAAACGAAAGGTGAATCGATGAAAGCGGTCGATCGTGCGCGGCCGTCAGGCCGGGCGCCGATGCGGGCCGCGTATTGTACGCGAGTGACCGCGCATCGCCTTACTCGTACGCATCGCCGACCACCTCCTCGATGCGTTGCTTCACATCCGGCGTCAGCTTCGCGGCAACGTCGAGCGCGCGCATGTTGTCACTGATCTGCTCGATCCGCGACGCGCCGGTGATGACTGAACTTACACGCGGATTTGCGAGTACCCACGCGATCGCGAGTTGGGCCGTGCTGCAGCCGAGCTCGGCTGCAATTGTGCCGAGCCGTTCGACGATGTCGTTGGCGGCCGGATTGGTCAGGCGGTCGCGCATCCAGTCGTAACCCTGTAACTGGGCGCGGCTGCCGGGCGGCACGCCGTTACGATACTTGCCGGTGAGCAGGCCCGATGCCAGCGGACTCCAGGTCGTGAGGCCGAGACCGTAGTCTTCGTAGAGCCGCGCATATTCCTGTTCGACCCGCGTGCGGTGGAACAGGTTGTACTGCGGCTGCTCGACGACCGGCTTGTGCAGGTGATGCCGCTCGGCGATCTCGCACGCAGCACGGATCTCGTCGGCACTCCATTCCGACGTGCCCCAGTACAGCGCCTTGCCGCGCACGATCATGTCGCTCATCGCCCAGACGGTTTCCTCGATCGGCGTGTTCGGGTCGGGACGATGGCAATAGACGAGGTCGACATAGTCGAGTTGCAGCCGGCGCAGCGAGCCGTCGATGGCGTTCAGCAGGTATTTCCGGTTCAGCGTGTGATACTGGTTCGGCGCTTCGGCGAGCCCCCAGAAGAACTTCGTGGACACGATGTAGCTGATGCGCGGCCAGTCGAGCGCCTTGAGCGCGTGGCCCATGATTTCCTCGGATTTGCCGCCGGCGTAGACCTCGGCATTGTCGAAGAAATTGACGCCAGCGTCGCGCGCCGCAGCCAGGCATTCGCGCGCGACCCGCTGGTCGACCTGGTTGCCGTACGTCACCCACGAACCGAGCGAAAGTGCGCTGATCTGCAGGCCGGAGCGGCCTAGCCGTCGATAGTGCATGCGAATCTCCTGCGTGATGGAACCGACCTTAAGCTTAGACGTTTTGCGCGCGGACGGCGGGGCCGATCGTGCACAATGACGGCTGGCCCGCCAGCACGATCGCGCGACGGTAGCGGATGCGGTGGGCGCTTGTTTTTATCGATCCGACAACGGGAGGAGACGGACATGGCAGCAGATCTGAGCGGCAAGACCGCAGTCGTCACGGGCGCCGCGAGCGGCATCGGCAAGGAAATCGCACTCGAGCTCGCGAAAGCGGGCGCGGCCGTCGCGATCGCCGACCTGAACCAGGACGGCGCGAACGCGGTCGCCG
>NZ_JAAGPC010000347.1:0-3585 GCF_017104595.1 Burkholderia sp. Tr-20390
ACCGCGCCCGGCGTGCTCGACGCGTGTTGGGCAACGCTGAAGCCCGGCGGCCGGCTGGTCGCGAACGCGGTCACGCTGCAGGGCGAGATGACGCTCGCCGCCTGGCGCGATGCGCACGGCGGCACGCTCACGCGCGTGTCGCTCGCCCACGCCGAGCCGCTCGGCCGCTTCGATACGTGGCGACAACCGTTGCCGGTCACGCTGTACGACGTGCGCAAGCCCGACGCGGCCGACACGTCCGCATCGCCGGCCACGACGAACGCAACGGACGCGTGATGCGCGACGAGACTCCCGAACAGCCCGCGCCGCTACGCTTCGGCTATACGACCGGCAGCTGCGCGACCGCGACGTCGCTCGCCGCCGCGCGGCTGCTGCTCGCGGGTAGTGCGGACGACGCGGTCGAGATCGTGCTGCCGAAGGGGCAGCGCGTGATGATGCGGCTCGAGTTCTGCCGGGCGACCGCCGACGGTGCGGAAGCCGGCACGATCAAGGATGCCGGCGACGATCCGGACGTCACGCACGGCGCGCTGATCTTCGCGCGCGTCGCGCTCGCGGCGGTGCCCGGCGTGCGGTTTCATGCGGGGCCGGGCGTCGGCACGGTCACGCGCGCGGGGCTGACGCTGGCGGTCGGCGAACCGGCGATCAACCCGGTGCCGCGCCAGATGATGACGACGCACCTGGACGCGCTGGCGGCCGAGCATGGCTATGCGGGCGGCTTCGACGTGACGATCGGCGTCGAAGGCGGCGTAGCGCTCGCGCTGAAGACGATGAACCCGCGCCTCGGCATCGTCGGCGGGCTGTCGATCCTCGGCACGACCGGCATCGTGCGGCCGTTCTCGTGTTCGGCCTATATCGCGTCGATCCACCAGGGCATCGACGTCGCCCGCGCGAACGGCATCGCGCACATTGCCGCCTGCACCGGCAACGCGAGCGAGGACGCGATGCGCGCGCACTATCAATTGCCCGACATGGCACTGATCGAGATGGGCGATTTCGCGGGCGCGGTGCTCAAGCACCTGCGGCGCGCGCCGGTCGCGCGGATGTCGATGTGCGGCGGCTTCGGCAAGCTCAGCAAGCTCGCGGCCGGCCATCTCGACCTGCACAGCCGCCATTCGAGCATCGACCTGCCGCTGCTCGCGCAGTGGGCGGCCGAAGCGGGCGCAAGCGACACGCTGCAGGCCGCGATGCGCGCCGCGAACACGAGCCAGGAAGCGCTGAAGCTCGCGCACGCCGACGGCGTGCCGCTCGGCGATCTCGTCTGTGCACAGGCGTTGCGCGTCGCGCGCGACATCGTGCCGCCGTCGGTCGCGGTCGAGATGTTCGCGATCGACCGGCAGGGCCGCTTCGTCGGGGAGGCGCGATGAGCGTGCGCATCCTGCTGCTCGGCGGCACCGGCGATGCGCTGAAGATCGCGCGCGCGCTCGGGCCTCGTCACGTGTACAGCCTGGCCGGCCTCGGCAAGGTGCCCGACGACCTGCGCTGCGACGTGCGCGTCGGCGGCTTCGGTGGCGCGGCCGGCCTGGCCGCGTATCTGCGCGACGCCGGCATCGGCCTCGTGATCGACGCGACCCATCCGTATGCGGCGCAAATCAGCGCGAATGCCGCCGCCGCGGCGCGTGAAGCGGGCGTGCCGCTGTGGGCGCTGCGCCGCGCGCCGTGGGTGCCGCAACCCGGCGACGACTGGCGCATGGTCGACGACTGGGCCGGCATCGAGGCCGCGCTCGCGCCGTTCAGGCGGCCGCTGTTCACGCTCGGCCGCGAACCGCTCGCGCATCTCGACGCGATCCCGCCGCACCAGTTCTGGCTCGTGCGCTGCCTCGACGCGCATCCCGGCAATGCGCATGCGCAGATCATCGCCGCGCGCGGGCCGTTCACGCTCGACGGCGAGCGCGCGCTGTTCGCGCTGATGGGCATCGACGTCGTCGTCAGCAAGAACAGCGGCGGCGCGGCCACCGAAGCCAAGCTCGATGTCGCGCGCGAACGCAGGCTGCCGGTCGTGATGCTGCGCCGGCCGCCGCTACCCGACGCCGACCGCGCGTTCGATTCCGCCACGGCGCTCATCGACGCGCTCGATCCTGCCGCGCGCGCATGACGCCGCGCGGCCGGTCATCCCATGAATTGACGGAGATTTTTCGATGACGGTGTATTTCATCGGCGCGGGCCCCGGCGACCCGGAGCTGATCACGGTGAAGGGCCAGCGCCTCGTGCGCACGTGCCCGGTGATCCTGTATGCGGGCTCGCTCGTGCCGGCGGCCGTGCTCGACGGCCATCGCGCGGAGCAGGTCGTCAATACCGCCGAACTCGACCTCGACGCCATCGTCGCGTTGCTCGCCGACGCGCATGCGAAAGGGCAGGACGTCGCGCGCGTGCATTCGGGTGACCCGTCGCTGTACGGTGCGATCGGCGAGCAGATTCGCCGCTTGAAAGCGCTCGGGATTCCGTATGAAATCGTACCCGGCGTCACGGCCACGGCCGCGTGCGCGGCAACGCTCGGCGTCGAGCTGACGCTGCCCGGTGTCGCGCAGACGGTGATCCTCACGCGCTTCGCGGGCAAGACGACGATGCCGGAAGGCGAAGCGCTCGGCGCGCTCGCCGCGCACCGCGCGACGCTCGCGATCCATCTCGGCGTGCGCCATCTCGCCCGCATCGTCGACGAAGTGCTGCCGCACTACGGCGCCGATTGCCCGGTCGCGGTGATCTATCGCGCGAGCTGGCCGGATGAAGAACGCGTGACCGGCACGCTCGCCGACATCGTCGCCAAGGTGCAGGGCACGCAGATCGAGCGCACCGCGCTGATCCTGATCGGGCGCGTGCTGGACGCCGAAGGGTTCGCGGATTCGACGCTGTACGCGAGCGCGGGCTGATCACGCGCGGGCCGGCCCGGGTTCGGTACGGCGTTCGCGCAGGGGCGTGTCGCGCGGCACGCCGATCGTGATTGCACCGCCGACGAAGCAAATCGTCGACGCCGATTCGCCGGAGATCAGGATCGACGCGGCGATGCCGACGACGGGGATCAGGTTGAGCTGTTGAGCACGACTACCGCCACATCCGATCGCGACAGGAAAACATGTGCGGGACACGCGCTACGCACGCGCCGCGCGCAGCACCCGCTTCGGCGCAAACCCCGCCGCCAGCGCGAACAGCGCGACACACAGGCAGGCCATCGCGATCCATGCGGGCGTCAGGTCCGCGAGGTGCTGGCGCACGATGCCGGCCGCGAACGGAAACAGCCCGGCGATCAGGTAGCCGATGCCCTGCACGAACCCCGTCAGCGACGCGGCATCGGCCGGCGTCGCCGCATGGTCGACGGTGACGATCAGCGACAGCGGAAACAGCGCGCCGATCCCCGCGCCCATCAGCAGCGCGGCCGGCAGCGCGAGCGCCTCGGGTGCGGCCAGCATCACCAGCAAGCCGACGAACAGCGATGCGATCGCCGCATGCAGCGCGGGCCGGCGATCGGGCAGGCGGTCGATCGTCGCCGAGATCGTCAGCCCCGCGACGACTTCCGCGAGCGTCACGCCGCCGAGCAGGCTGCCGGCCGCCGTCGGCGACCAGCCGAGCCGCATGTAGTACGGCGGCAGCCAC
>NZ_JAAGPC010000348.1:0-3606 GCF_017104595.1 Burkholderia sp. Tr-20390
TGAAACGGCCGCGGCGGCAGACGGCAAGACCGACGCGCCGGCCGCCCGGCGTGCGCAGCTCGCGCTCGGCAAGGCGTTGCTGCTCGGCAGCAGCGACTTGCAGAAGGACTACGCACGCGCCCGCACGCTGCTCGGCGAAGCGGCCGCGCAGGGCGACCCGGCCGCCGCGTATTACCTCGGGCTGATCTATCGCAGCGGCTACGGCGTCGCCGCCGATCCCGTGCAGGCCGCGCACTGGTTCGACGTCGCGTCGCGCGCGGACATCCCGGCCGCGGACTTCATGCTCGCGAACGCGTACCGCGAAGGCAGCGGCGTGCCGCGCGACGAGGCGCGCGCGCTGGCGCTGTATCGCCGCGCCGCCGAGCACGAGCTGCCGGAAGCCGTGCAGACGCTCGCGATGGCCTATCGCAATGGCGAACTCGGGCTCAAGCCCGACGCGGACGAGTTCCACGCGCAGTGGATCGAGACCGCGCATGCGCTGAAACACCCGGTCGTCGCGCCGTAACGTTCGTCCGCACGCACCGGCATCCCACCGGCTGCATGACGCGCATGCCCCGACGCCCCGCGCATCGATGACCCGGCAACGGAATCGATCGAGGGGCGCGGGCGTACGCGCCTGTTGCATTGCCGCCCCCCGGCTGCGCCACGTCGATCGTTCGATACGCGGCATTGCATTAACATGCAGCCTCACAATAAAACCTGAGAGAACTGCATCCATGTCCCATCGCCTTTCCAGGCTTGGCGCCGCTGCCGTCGGCGCCGTCGCCCTCGTCATTGCCGGCGCACCGCTCACCGCACGCGCCGCGCCGCCCGCCCAGCCCGACATCTTCAACGCCGCGCTTTGCAAGCCGCCGTTCACGTCGTATCTGATGGACTCGATCTACAACATCGCCAAGGCGGCCGATCCGAAGCCGGACGAATCGATGCTGGGCGCCGCGGTCTATCGCCTGCCGGAGCCGATCCACCGCGACGGCTTCACGACGCAGCAGGTCGTGTTCGTCAGTACCGGAATCGGCGTGCTCGTGGACGGCGAAGTCGCCGACCAGCTCGCGAAACGCTACCAGCTCACCCTCGAGAAGGGCCACCTGCTGGGCGCGTCGTCCGTCGGCTATTCGCGCCGGCTGACGGTCCGCGGCCCGGGTGGTGCGCTGATCCTCGTGTCGGCCCGCCAGGGCCCGGCGCTGAAGGGCAAGACGCTGCTGGCCTGCGAAATGACGTCCGAGGAGGACATCAAGGCGCTGGAGCGGATGGAGATGCGGCGCTAAGGAGATGGAGCGCTGGCGCGCAGCAACGCCACTGCGGGGATATCTCACACGCGAATACCGTACGTTACTTCTGCTCCTGCAAGACCGTACCGCACGGATTCTCGCAACCTTCCGATGAACACGCTGGAATGAACTCTATCTCTATCTGATTGCGTTCACTCGACGGAACAACGGAGTTGCTTCGCCAGATTTTAGAGTCCATGTGAATCCGATCTTTTGCTACGCCGAGATCGAGCAGATACGCTCGGACAGCATTGGCCCGAGTACGGGCGATCGAAATTGCGTCGCGCTCGTGCTCGTCGGCATATCCGTAGATCACGACGGGACCATTGTTGGCCGCACTGTTCCGAACGGTCATCAACAAGCTGGCGAGCGCAATCCGGTCAGCATTCGAAATGGCCATGACGCCGAGGTCGAGCTTACTTGAGTATTGCAAGGAAAAGCTGCAAGCAAACACGACGCCTGAAGCACAAAGCCCCACAAGGCTAATCGATGCACAAGATATACCACGCAATATTGTCCGCATTCCTGATCGCCATTGTCGGGACCTCTTTGGCGAGCCGTCTGCTGAGAAATTGTCCATAGGTGTTCTTGTAGTCAATCGCTCCGAATGTATCCCGAAAATGCACACACTCGTGAACAATGGTCAGTTGCATCGAGGAAAACGTACCCGCGCTCGTATCCGGAAGCTCGCAGAACTTCGGGGAAATCGATATCGTGTGCGTGGCGGTATCGGGGCCGCAAACGTGCGCAACTTCGCCGTCTAGATTTTTCGTATTTGGCGTGCAGCCGAGAGCCCGATCAAGGTCGGGATCGGAGCGAACGAAATTCCTTGCCGTCAATCCCTTCATGACTGTGATCAACGCCACCAATCCGTTCGTCAGCGCACCGCGAGTGGGCTCGTCGGCAACCCCGAACCACTCTCTGACTCTCGCCCGCGCAGGCTCTCTCCAGACATCGAGTTCGTCGACTCTCTGCGTGATTATTTTTACGGCATCGTCGCGCAACGTCAGGACTTTCTTCCGAAATTCTGCATCGGTCATGTTTTTGCAGATTGGCGGCCCGTCGACTGCCAGTAAAAGCTCAACCTTCGAACCACGCGTCGTATTAGTTATGGCCGAGTCATGCACGGTCACGTATTCGTAGTCATCGTGCGGCATGGCCATGCTCCACTATTTCAATTCGCAGTTTCTCCGAATGACGCGTCGCTACGCGCTGTGTGTGCCCGGCACGATCAGTCATACCGCTGAAGACCTGGCCGGAACTGGTATGTATTCGATACGGCACACATACCAAGGGCTGCCCCGTCTTCTCGTTTTTCAATACATACTGCTCGTCGCATTCCGCCCCAGAGACAGGCGAGTGAGAATGATCGTCTCTCAGTTCTTTCGGCTCAGTCGCCCCGTCACCGACCCGCATCGTCATGCCCCGCTCGGCATGGAACACAGGCGGCGGACTGCACCCGCATGCATTGACATCCCCACTCAACGCCCATCCCTGACCATTCGGCGCCCTGCCGGGCAGGCGCGGGCCTTTCGGCGCGACAAACCCCACCTGCTCGCAAGCCGTGCAGTAAGTTTTCATGTAGAGCGTGGCGATCTGGACACGCGGCGGCGGATTGGAACACGTGACGCATTCCAATCCCTCGGTGATCGTCGCGCTGCCGCCCCGATCGCCCTTGGCGAGGAAATAGCGGATCATGCGGCGTCACCTCGGCTCATCGCGCCCGAGCAACGCTCATCCGCGAAAGTACCGGGCCCGGCCCCTCCGCCAACGGTCAACGAAGACTCCCTTAACCATTTCTCGCCACCATTCATCCGGATTCCCTCTCGTCGCTATCAGCGCAATCTCATCGCACCAAAATGCACGATCGGCACCAGGAAATCCATCATACGAATTCGAACTTCTGACCCATCGATATCGGTCGACGATGTTTCGTCAATTGATCAACCGGAATGTCGGTGCGGTATTTCTTCCGGCTCGCATGCCCATGACTACCTGAACGTAACTTCCTTCGATTCGGCACGAGCACATACGCGCGAAGCGTCGGATACCAATTGGCCCCTGTCCCGGGGAAATGACTATTACCCCGCCCGACGCGCGCCAGCGCCCCCTGTCGCTACAATAGGCGCCATGAACGCCCCCACCTCCTCCGACACGCCCGATTCCGGCGACGCGCACATCGCGCGCAACCGGCTCGAGGCGCACCTGGACGCCGCGCCGCGTGCGTGGCCGCTCGACATCGTCGCCGCCACCGGCTCGACCAACGCCGACGTCGCCACCCGGCTCAAGGCGCTGCCGCGCAACGCGAACGCGTTGCCCGCGCCGCTCGTGCGCGTCG
>NZ_JAAGPC010000349.1:0-3606 GCF_017104595.1 Burkholderia sp. Tr-20390
CCACGCGGCCGCGAGACGCGGCTGCAGCGACGCGACCGCTTGCGCGCCGGGGCTGTCGGCCGGCAGCGGCGGTGTGCCGCCCACGAGCGCGCCGAACAGTGAAGCCATCCCGTGCCGCACGGCGGCCGCGCGCTGCGCGAGATCTTCCGATTCGGCCTTGCCGAGCGCGAGCAGATCGTCGATGCCGTAGATGCCGGCGAACAGCGCGTGCCGCTTGTCGTCGGCGGGCGCCGCCGCGAGGCCGTTGCGCTGCGCGGCGATGACCCGCGCGACGTCGGCCGTGATGCGCGTCACCAGCGCTTCGAGTTTTGCGTGGACATCGCGCGTGCCGAGCAGCATCGACACGAGGCTCAGGCACAGCACGCCGATCGCGACCGTCGAGCCGCGCCCGATCACGTGCTCGAAGGTCAGCTCGGGATGCTGCATCGCGCCGTAGGTCGCGAGGCCGATCGTGTAGCCGGCCACCACGGTGCCCGACGCGCGGAAATGCCGCAGCAGCGTCATGCCGGCGACGCAGACGCCGAGCCAGAACGCGAAGCCGAGAATGAACAGCAGCGGCTGCTGCGCGAAGCCGCCCATCAGCACGAACGCGACGACCATCCCCGCGATCGTGCCGACCACGCGCCACACGCCCTTGCCGATCACCGCGCCCTGCACGGGATTGATCACGAGCAGCACCGTCGATGCCGCCGAGTACGGCGTTTCCAGTTCGAGCAGGTACGCGACGCCGAGCGCGAGCGCGGCGGCGATGACCGAGCGCGCGACATACGCACCGCGTGGCGTGAAGATGTCGATGCGCGCGATCAGCGCCGCGGCCGCGCGATTCAGGCGGCGGGGCGGCGACGCGACGGCGCGCGTCTGATCGGCTGCGTCATGCACTGCGCTTGCTCCATGAGAAAGGACGAAGCCAGTCTACGGTCGAGCGATGCATGCGGAACAGTGACGTCTTTGCACTCGACGAGTGCGTACGACGCATGCGTCATGCGTGCGCCGGATGCAGCGCCGGCTGGCCGGTACACAGCCCGCGCACGACACGCCGCAGCCACTGGTGCGCGGGGTCGCTCTGGAAGCGCGGATGCCACGCCTGCGTGATCAGCACGGTTTCGAGCGGCACCGGCAGCTCGAACGCGCGCACGCCGAGCCCGGCCCGCACCGCGCCGCGCGCGAGATGCTCGGGCAGCGGCAGGATCAGGTCCGATGCCTGCAACGCGAAGATCGCCGCATACGGCGTCGGCACGACGAGCAGCACCTGCCGCGCGAGGCCGCGCGCGGCGAGCGCGTCGTCGATCGGCCCCGCCGACTTGCCGCGCCGCGACACGCCGATGTGCGGCCAGCGCGCGAAGCGCTCGGGCGTGATGTCGTCGTCGAAGATCGGGTGGTCGTCGCGCGCGAGGCCGACGAAGGTCGTCGTGAACAGCGGCTGGACGCGAATCTCCGGCCCGAGGCGGCGCGACGCGCTGATGAACAGGTCGATGCGGCCGCTGCGCAACGCGTCGTCGTCGATGTCGTCTTCCTCGGGCATGAAGCGCAGCATCGCGCGCGGCATCCCGCGCGCCATCTCCTCGAGCAGGCGGCTGCTGTGGAGGCCGACGAAGATGTCGTTCGCGCGCACGTTGAACTGCTTGTCGAGCGTGCCGAGATCGATTTCCGCGGACGGGGCGAGCAACTGCGACGCGCGCTCCACGGCTTCGCGGACGGCGCCGCGCAGTTCGAGCGCGCGCGGCGTTGGCACCATCTTGCGGCCGGCCTGCACGAAGATCGGGTCGCCGACCGTTTCGCGGATGCGCGCGAGCGTGCGGCTCATCGCGGGCGGGCTCAGGTTCATGCGGCGTGCGGCGCCGACGACGCTACCCTCTTCGAGCAGTGCGTCGAGTGAAATCAGCAGGTTCAGGTCGGGTGCCATCGGCTTCTCCGTGTCATCGCGTGCATGCGGCGCAATGGTAGGGCGGGATACGCGCGCGCAGCGTGACTGCAGCGCACGCAACGATTGCGCGCGGCATCACGCGTGACGCACGCATCGGGGTGTCATTGGCCGGCGCCGGCATCGGGCGGCAGCGAGCGGACGGCGGCGAACGCGCCGTTCACGTACATCAGCGGGTTCACGTCGTCGGACATCGCAACGCGCGTGACCCGTCCGACCAGGATCGAATGCGAACCCACCTCGACCTGTTCGAGCGTGTCGCAGAAGAACGACGTCTGCGCGTTCTCGAGGTAGGGCAGCCCGGTCGCTGCGTCGGTGCGCCATGCGTCGTGCGCGAAGCGCGTGTCGGAGCCCGTCGTGCTGCACGCGAGCGCGAGCGGCACGTGGCAACTGCGCAGCGCGTTCACGCAGAAGCGCCGGTGGCCGGTGATCGACGCGTGAATGCTGGCGCGCCGGTTGATGCACACCAGCACGGTCGGCGGATCGAGCGCGACGGAGGTGAACGAGCTGGCGGTCAGCGCACACGGGGTGGCTGCTGCGCCGTCGCCACCGGTCGTGACGATCGTGACGGTGGCGGCCACGCCGCGCATCGCCTGCTTCAGTTGCTGCGCAATGTCCACGGTGTTCGTCATGATGCGGTCCTGTCACGAGGAGCCCCGGTGCCGCGGGTCGTACCACGCGGCGCCGGGGCGGGCGTCAAAGCTGGTACGCGTCGGCCCAGGTCCAGTGGTAGGACTTGAAGTCGGCGCGGCGCGACTTGAGCTCGGCGTCGCGCGCCTGTTGCTCGGGGCCGTCGGGCAGGTGGAACACGCCGCCGTTGCCGGCCGACGCGAGCTGGATCCGCGCGCTGCGGTCGATCCGCAAGCGCTGGTACTCGACCAGCGCGGCGCCGAGGGCGTCCTTCGACGCGAGCCCCGTCACGCACCGGCCGAGCACGACCGCGTCCTCGAGCGCCTGCGCGGCGCCCTGCGACTGGTACGGCAGCATCGGATGGCACGCGTCGCCGAGCAGGCATACGCTGCCCCACACCCAGCGCGTGAGCGGCTGGCGGTCGTGCAGCGACCAGCGGCTCAGGTCCGACGCGCAGCGGATCAGCCCGACGAGGCGCGGGTCCCAGCCATCGAGCTCGGCCTCGAGCGTCGCGCGGTCGCCCTTGCTGCTCCACGATTCGCGCGTGCTGCCGTCGCCCGGCACGATCACGACGAGGTTCAGCAGCCGGCGGTCGCGCACCCAGTAATGGATCGCGTGCCGGCCGGGCCCGAGCCAGATCGTCACCTGCGGCTCCTTGACGATCTCGAACACGGGCGAGTGCGGATCGATCGCGTCGACGTCGATCAGCGCGCGATACGCGTCGTCGCCGCTGTAGTGCGGCGCATCGTCGCCGAGCAGCGCGTGGCGCAGCGTCGAGTGAATGCCGTCGGCCGCGACGACGAGATCCGCGCGCCAGCGCGTGCCCGCCGCATCGACGACGGTCGCGCCGTCCGGCCCGCACGCGTCGAGCCCGCGCACCGCGATGCCGCCGAGCACGGCGACGGGCGGGCCGGCCGTGTCCGGGTCGCGCACGGCGTCGAGCAGCGCGGCATGCAGGTCGGCGCGATGCGCGTTCCAGTACGGCGCGTTGAAGGCGGCCTCGACGTCGTGGCCGAGCGGGAAGGAACCGAGCAGGCTGCCGTCCTGCCAGCGGC
>NZ_JAAGPC010000350.1:0-3393 GCF_017104595.1 Burkholderia sp. Tr-20390
GCGCGGCCCACACCGCGCAGGCGGTTGCGCCGGGGTGGAAGCCGTCGGTGGCCATCAGGTGGCACTCGAGCGGCAGCTCGACGCGCAGGAACGTGCAGTGCGGCTGCGTGGCGGCCCACCCGGCGAGCGCCGTGTTGAGCCGCTTCGCGCGCAGCCCGAGATACCACGCGAGCGGCTGCGGCAGCGCCGGAAAGCGCTCCATCGGCGGCACCGCCGACAGGATCGCGTGCCCGACCCGGAAGCGCGCGGCGAGCAACCGGACGAGCTCGGCCTGCTGCGCCAGCCAGCGGGCCGGCGGCACGCCGCCCGTCACGTCGTTGACGCCGAGCGACGTGACGGCCACGTCGAACGGCTCGGCCGGCTCGGCGGCGAGCCAGTCGACCAGCTCCCGCGTGGTCAGGCCGGTGCGCGCGAGCAGCTTCCAGCTCACGCGGTGGGTGGCTCCGAGCGCGCTCGCCAGTTGCCCGGACAGCGCGTCGCGCTGCGTCGCGACGCCGACGCCCGCGGCGGCCGAATCGCCGACCACCAGCACGCGCAGCGGCGGGCCGTCGCCCGCCACGCCGTCGCGCGGGCCGGCGGCCTCGGGCAGCCGCGGCGTGACGCGGCGCACGTAGCGCCCCTGCGCGAACAGCAGCGGGCCGAGGGCGGCGGTGGCGAACGGGTATCCCATGATGTCGATCCGGTGGCGGTACAGGTGACGCAAACGGGCCGGCGCGGGGCGGCGCCGAAGTGGCCATATTGTGGCCGATCGGTGCGCGAACGGGGCCGGATTGGCCGAACGGACAGGGGGTGCCCGGCCGGTCGGCTCGCGCAGCCCCGCCCGGCGGCGCTCCCGAAAAGCGCGCCGCCGACGTGTTAACATGCGCGTCCTGCCCGCGTGTCCGCCTGCTTCGCCAGCCCGCCGCGCACGGCATCCTCCCGGCGTTCCGCCGTCAACCGCAACACCATCCGCCATCATGTCCGCAGGCCTGAATCCCGCCCAGAACGAAGCGGTGCGCTACCTCGACGGTCCCTGTCTCGTGCTCGCCGGCGCGGGCAGCGGCAAGACCCGCGTGATCACGCAGAAGATCGCGCACCTGATCGAAGCGAAAGGCTTCGAGCCGCGCCACATCGCCGCCGTCACGTTCACGAACAAGGCGGCCGCCGAAATGCGCGAGCGCGTGTCGAAGCTGCTCGAGGGCAAGACGCTCACCACGCCCGGCAAGGAAGGCCGCAAGGTGCCCGTCAACCAGCTCACCGTCTGCACGTTCCACTCGCTGGGCGTGCAGATCCTGCGCCAGGAGGCCGAGCACGTCGGCCTGAAGCCGCAGTTCTCGATCATGGATTCGGACGACTGCTTCGGGATGATCCAGGAGCAGATCGGCACGACCGACAAGGGCCTGATCCGCAAGATCCAGAGCACCATCTCGCTGTGGAAGAACGGCCTGATCATGCCCGAGGAAGCGATGACGATCGCGGCCAACGAGGACGAGCACCAGGCCGCGCTGGTCTACCGCAACTACGTCGCGACGCTGCATGCGTACCAGGCGGTCGACTTCGACGACCTGATCCGCCTGCCCGCCGAACTGTTCGCGAAGAACGAGCAAGTGCGCGACCGCTGGCAGAACAAGCTGCGCTACCTGCTGATCGACGAATACCAGGACACCAATGCGTGCCAGTACGAACTGCTGAAGCTGCTCGCCGGCCCGCGCGCGGCGTTCACGGCGGTGGGCGACGACGACCAGGCGATCTACGGCTGGCGCGGCGCGACGCTCGAGAACCTCGCGCAGCTCGGCAAGGATTTCCCGAAGCTGCACCTGGTCAAGCTCGAGCAGAATTACCGGTCGACGGTGCGCATCCTCACCGCCGCGAACAACGTGATCGCGAACAACCCGAAACTGTTCGAGAAGAAGCTGTGGTCCGAGCACGGGATGGGCGATTCGATCACCGTCACGCCGTGCAACGACGAGGAGCATGAAGCCGAATCGGTCGTGTTCCGGCTGTCCGCGCACAAGTTCGAGCGGCGCGCGCAGTTCCGCGACTACGCGATCCTGTATCGCGGCAACTTCCAGGCACGGATCTTCGAGCAGGTGCTGCGCCGCGAGCGGATTCCGTACGTGCTGTCGGGCGGCCAGTCGTTCTTCGACAAGGCCGAGATCAAGGATCTGTGCGCATACCTGCGGCTGATCGCGAACGCCGACGACGATCCCGCGTTCATCCGCGCGGTCACCACGCCGCGCCGCGGGATCGGCAACACGACGCTCGAAGCGCTCGGCTCGTTCGCGGGCCAGGCGAAGGTGTCGCTGTTCGAGGCCGTGTACATGGGCGGGATCGAGGCGCGGCTGTCCGCGCGCCAGGTCGAGCCGCTGCGGATGTTCTGTGACTTCATCCAGCGCCTGACCGAGCGTGCGGACAAGGATCCCGCCACCGCCGTGCTCGACGACATGATGGAGGCGATCCACTACGAGGCGTATCTGTACGACGCGTTCGACGAGCGGCAGGCGCAGTCGAAGTGGCAGAACGTGCTCGAATTCCTCGAATGGCTGAAGCGCAAGGGCACCAAGCCCGAGACGGAAGCGGTCGATGGCGAGGCGGAAGGTTTTCACAACGCGGACGGGCTCGCCGATACCGGCAAGAACCTGCTCGGCCTGATCCAGACCGTCGCGCTGATGTCGATGCTCGAGGGCAAGGACGAGGATCCGGACGCGGTTCGGCTGTCGACGGTCCATGCGTCGAAGGGGCTCGAGTATCCGCACGTGTTCCTGGTTGGCGTCGAGGAAGGCATTATGCCGCACCGCGGCGGCTCCGAGGACGACGGCCCGATCGACAACGAGCGGATCGAGGAGGAGCGCCGGCTGATGTACGTCGCGATCACGCGCGCGCAGCGCAGCCTGCACCTGAACTGGTGCAAGAAGCGCAAGCGGGCGCGCGAGACGGTCGTGTGCGAACCGTCGCGCTTCATCCCGGAGATGGGGCTCGACGACGCGCCGCCGCCGACGCCGGAAGAGGCGCCGATGTCGCCGAAGGACCGGCTCGCGAGCCTGAAGGCGTTACTGCAGAAGTGATGTGGCGCTCCGGCGATCCAGTGGTTCGCCCGCAAAAACAAAACCCCCGCGATGCGTGTGCGTCGCGGGGGTTTTTTACTGACGGCCGGGTGGGGTTACTTCGACGCGTTGACCATGTAGTCGACGGCGGCCTTCACGTCGGCGTCCGACGCGTTCGACCCGCCCTTCGGCGGCATCGCGCCCTTGCCGTGCAGCGCGTAGTTGTAGACCGTGTCCATCGAGTCCTTCAGGCGCGGCGCCCAGTCTTCCTTGCTGCCGAACTTCGGCGCGCCGAGCACGCCCGCCGCGTGGCAGGCCTGGCAGGTCGACGTGTACAGCGCCTTGCCGGCGTCGGCGCCGGCCGGGGCGG
>NZ_JAAGPC010000034.1:0-61972 GCF_017104595.1 Burkholderia sp. Tr-20390
TGCTCACCCGGCCGCGAAGCGGGCGAGCCACTGGTGCTGCGGCGTTTGCGCGAGCGCGTCGTCGTAGCCGACGAACGGCCAGGTGTCGGGCGGCGCGTCCGCCCATTCCGGCGACGCGCACAGCGCGAAGCGCATCGTGCCGAGCCGGCGTGCGGCGAGCCCCGGCTCGGTGGGCCGCGACAGCCGCACGGCGAGATCGGCTTCGCGCGTGTACAGGTTCGCTGCGTGCATCTCGCCCAGCAGGTCGATCCGCAGCGCCGGCCATGCGCGCTGCGCGCGGGCGAGCCGCGGCGCGAGGAAGTGGCTGGCGAACACCGGCGACGCCGATACGCGCACCACGCCGTCGAGCGCCGCCGCGCCCTGGGCGGCGCGCGCGAACGCATGCGCGTCGGTTTCGATGCGTGCCGCGTGCTCGGCAAGGTGCAGCCCTTCGTCGGTCGGCGGCCAGCCGCGCGGCAGCCGGTCGAACAGCCGGATGCCGAGCGCGGACTCCAGCGCGTCGATGCGCCGCGCGACCGTCGAGTGCTGAACCTGCAGCGCCCGCGCGGCGGCCGACAGGCTGCCGCCGCGCATCACCGCGAGGAAATAACGGACGTCGTCCCAGCTCATCGGCAATGCGGATGCGGAAACGGGATCCTGATCGGTCGAATTTTGCACAGTAGATGGGCGGTTGGCGGGAATTCCGTTCGATTATGCACGATGGGATGATCGTGTCACTTCATTCGATTACGAGGAACGTCATGACCCAGACTGCCACCGCCATCCGGATCGGGATCGACCGTTACGGCGACGCCGGCGTGCTGCGCCGCGTCGATGCGCCCGTCGCGCCGCCCGGTGCCGGCGAAGTGCGGATTCGCCAGACCGCGATCGGCGTGAATTTCGTCGACATCTATTTCAGGTCGGGCGCGCACGCGTTGCCGGCGCTGCCGGACGCGCTCGGCGTCGAGGCGGCCGGCGTGATCGATGCGGTCGGGCCGGGCGTGATGGAGCTCGTCCCCGGCCAGCGCGTCGCGTATGCGGGCATGCCGACCGGCAGCTATGCGAGCCTGCGCACGATGCCGGCCGAGCGTGTGCTGCCGATTCCCGACGGCCTGAGCGACGAAGCCGCCGCGGCCGGGCTGCTGAAAGGGATCACCGTTTACATGCTGCTGCATCGCGTCCGTCATGTCGGCGCCGGCGACACGGTGCTCGTGCATGCGGCGGCCGGCGGCGTCGGGCTGCTGGCGACGCAATGGGCGCGTGCGCTCGGCGCGCGGGTGATCGGCACGGTCGGGTCGGCCGCGAAGGCCGCGCTCGTGCGCAAGCATGGCGCCGACGCGGTCGTCGATTACCGCGAGGAGGATTTCGTCGCGGCGGCCCGCGCGTTCGGCGGCGGCGCGGGAGTCGATTATGCGATCGACGGGATCGGCGGCGACGTGCTGACGCGCACGCTCGGCACGGTCCGTCCGTTCGGAATGGTCGCGAGCATCGGGCAGGTGGCCGCGATCGGTGCGCGGCAGACGTTCGATCTCGACGAACTGGGGCCGGCACGGTCGATCGCGCTGGCACGGCCGAGCGTGCTCGGCTTCATCGCGCGTGACGTCGACGGATATCGGGAGGCTGCGCGCGCGACGCTCGAGCGGCTGGCGGGCGGGATGCACGTGGAGATCGGCGCACGGCTGCCGCTCGAACAGGCGGCCGATGCGCACCGGTTGCTGGAGTCGCGCGCGACGACGGGTGGGGTCGTGCTGGTGCCGTGATGGCGGGGGATGGGGATCGCGATGCGGCTCGATGCTCGCATCGCGATCCACGGGAGGCTCAGTGGTGCTTGCGCAGCGGCGCATCCTCGACGAACCACGCGAGCACGAATGCGATCGCGATAACCGTCGCCGCGGCCAGATACACGACGTGCAGCGAACCGGCGAATGCATGCAGGTACGCGTCGCGCACGGCATCCGGCAACTGGTGCACGGCGGCCGGGCCGAGCGCGGGCGGCAGCGCCGTGCCGGCCGGCAGCGCAGCCATTACGCGCGACTGCAGCCCGTGCGAGAACAGCGCGCCGAATGCCGCGACACCGAGCGAGCCGCCGATCGAGCGGAACAGCGTCGCGCCCGACGTCGCGACGCCCATGTGCCGGAATTCGACCGTGTTCTGCACGGCGAGCGTCAGCACGGGCATCACCATGCCGAGGCCGATCCCGAGCAGCGCCATGTACGCATACATCGTGTGCAGCGGCGTATCGAGCGTCAGCGTCGACAGCAGCGCCATCGCGATGCCGCCGGTCAGCGTGCCCAGGATCGGGAACATCCGGTACGAGCCGAGCCGCGAGATCAGCCGGCCGCTGACGATCGACGTCACGAGCATCCCGCCCATCATCGGCAGCAGCTGCATCCCGGCCTGCGACGGCGTCGAGCCCTTCACGACCTGCAGGTAGAGCGGGATGAACGTGACCGAGCCGAACAGCGCGATGCCGACGACGAAGCCGATCAGGCTGACCAGCACGAAGGTGCGATGGCGGAACAGTTCGAGCGGCATGATCGGCTCGGCCGCGAGCCGCTCTTCGTAAATGAAGCCGCCGATCGCGACGATGCCGAGCACGAGCGTCATCCACAGCTGCGGCGACGTCCACGGCAGCAGCGAGCCGCCTTCGCTCGTGAACAGGATCACGCAGGTGAGGGCGGTGGCGAGGAACGCGGCGCCCATGTAGTCGATCCGGTGCTTCACGTGCGCGGTGTGCGGCCGGAACGCGACGCCGATCACCGCGAGCGCGAGAAAGCCGAGCGGCAGGTTGATCGTGAAGATCCAGCGCCACGACAGGTGCTCGACCAGGAAGCCGCCGAGCAGCGGGCCGATGATCGTCGCGAGGCCGTACACGCCGCCGAACATCCCCTGGTAGCGCGCGCGGCGATCAGGCGGCACCAGATCGCCGATCGCGGCCATCGTGACGACCATCAGGCCGCCGCCGCCCAGCCCCTGCACCGCGCGCAGCACGATCAGCTGCGTCATGTCCTGGGCGACGCCGCACAGCGCGGAGCCCGCGAGGAACAGCAAGATCGCGGCCTGCAGCACGATCTTGCGGCCGTACAGGTCACCGAGCTTGCCGTACAGCGGCAGCACGACGGTGGAGGAGAGCAGGTACGCGGTGACGACCCACGACAACTGGTCGAGCCCGCCGAGCTCACCGACGATCGTCGGCAGCGCGGTCGACACGATCGTCTGGTCGAGTGCGGACAGCAGCATGACGAGCAGCAGCGCGGCGACGATCAGCCCGGTCGGCGCGTCGCGGCGGGCCGTTTCGGCGGCCTGTGGAGTGAGGAGGGTGTCGGTTGTCATCGAGATATCTGCCATGGCAGGGAATTGTGTCGAATATAGCCATTGATAGTTGACTGGTCAATTTCTGCTCAGCCTCGATGTGTTGCAACCGTAACAGGAGATTGCCGGCCCGGAAAATTGACCGGGATCAGGGGAAAGCGGGGACGGACTCAAGTTTTTTGCAGGCAAACCGTAATCCAGAGTGCTGCGGACCGATTGCCGCGGCACTTTTCATCGCTCTCGTCCCGTCATGAACCTGAACGCCCTGTTTTCCCGTTTCTCGATCCGTACGCGGATTTTCTCCACGCTCGGCCTCGTTGCCGCGCTGCTCGTCGTCTCGGGGCTGATCGGCCTCGCCGGCATGCAGAGCTCGAACCGCGCGCTCGACGAGGCTTATACGCAGCAACTGGCTGCGAAGACCGCGCTGTCGGCGGCCAGCCTGAACCTGACGATCGTGCGCACGACGCTCGACCGCGCGATGCTGCATCCGGAAGCGCCGGAGGTGCCCGATCTCGTCAAGAAGGCCGAGAGCTATCTCGCGAAGGCCGACACCGCCTGGCGCGGCTACGCGTCGATGCCGCACGACGGCGACGAAGGCCCGCTCGCGAGCCGCCTCGACGCCGCGCGCCAGGCGCTGATCGGGCAGGCGCTGAAGCCGATGATCGACGCGGTCCGCGACGGCCGTCGCGACGAGGCCGACCGGCTGCTGATGTCGGTTGCGCCGCCGCTGTCGGTCGCGCTCACGCAGGCGACCGATGCGCTCGATGCGTACCAGGTCGCCCGCGGCAAGGACGTGTATGACACGGCGCAGACCTATTACGGCTGGATGCGCGCGGGTGCGATCGCCGGTATCGCGTTCGGCCTGGCCGCGTGCCTCGGTTGCGCGATCGGCCTGCATTACGCGATCACCCAGCCGGTGAACCGGCTGCTGTCGCATTTCCGCCGCCTGTCGGAAGGCGACCTGACGTCGGAAGTGCGCTGGTCGTCGCGTGACGAGATGGCCGAGCTGGTCAAGGGCGTGACCGGCATGCAGCGCAGCCTCGCGGATACGGTCCGCCAGGTCAGCCAGGGTTCCGAAGCGATCTCGACGGCGACGCACCAGATCGCGGCCGGCAACACCGACCTGTCGCAGCGCACCGAGGAACAGGCGTCCGCGCTGCAGGAAACGGCCGCGAGCATGGAGCAGCTCACCGCGACCGTGAAGCAGAACGCGGACAATGCGATGCAAGCGCAGGCCTGCGCGGATACCGCGAGCGAGATCGCCACGCGCGGCGCGACGGTGGTGGGCGAAGTGATCGGCACGATGAACGAGATCGACCAGAGTTCGCAGAAGGTCGCCGACATCATCGGCACGATCGAGGGCATCGCGTTCCAGACCAACATCCTCGCGCTGAATGCGGCGGTCGAAGCCGCGCGCGCGGGCGAGCAGGGCCGCGGCTTCGCGGTGGTCGCGGGCGAGGTGCGCACGCTCGCGCAACGTTCGGCGTCGGCGGCGAAGGAAATCCGCACGCTGATCGGCGAATCGGTGGAACGCGTCGCGACCGGCTCGCGGCTCGTCGGCACGGCCGGCGCGACGATGCAGGACATCCAGCAGGCGATTGGCCGCGTGACGGGCATCATGACCGAGATCGCGGCGGCGTCGAACGAGCAGCGCGACGGGATCGAGCAGGTGAACCGCGCGGTGTCGCAGATGGACCAGGTGTCGCAGCAGAACGCGGCGCTCGTCGAGCAGGCCGCGGCGGCTGCCGCGTCGCTGGAAGAGCAGGCCGACGGGCTGCGCCGCGCGGTGGGCGCGTTCCGCGTCGCCTGATCAACCGAGGGCGGCGACGGGCGGGCGCTTGCCCGCCTGCCGTCCGCCCGTTACATCAGACGGCCGCGAGTTGCGCGGCCGCGCGCGACGACGCGACGATCAGCAGCTTCATCGTCGCACGCGTCGCGCCGACGAACAGCTTGCGCGCGGCACGCGCGTCGAGCGTGTCGAAGTCGACCTCGGTGAGGATCACGCACGGCGCCGACTGGCCCTTGAAGCGGTAGATCGAATCGAGCAGCACGTCGCCTTCGCGATACTCCGGGTTGCCGAACAGGTCGTACTTGCCGGTGAAGCTTTTGAGCCGGTGCGGGCCGAGCTGGTCGAGCGGTGCGAGCACCGAGCCTTCGCGGCCGCGATACGACAGCACCGCGATGTCCTGCTTGCGAAAGCCGAGCGACAGCGCATGCGTGATCGCCCGCTTGGTCGCGTCGATGCAGGCGTCGGCCAGTGCGTCTGCCGACGCGCCTTCTTCCCCGTACGACGACACCGACGGATCCGAACCGTCGAACGGGCTGCCCGAGCGCAGCTCGGCCGCCAGCGGCTCGACCCGGCCGACGATGTCGCGCACGAATTCGAGCAGGTCGCGCGGGCTGCGGTAGTTCGTGAGCGCCTTCAGCGTGACCCAGCCCGGCAGCGCGACGGGCTCGCGCATGTACAGGTTCTGCAGCGGATCTTCCAGCCACCACCATGCGCCTTCCGGCGCCAGCAGGCGCGCCAGGGCGGCCGCCCACGGCGCATGGAAATCCTGTCCTTCATCGACGACCAGCACGTCGAAGCGCCAGTGCTCGGGAATCGGCGTTGCCGCGAAGCGCGCCTCGAGCCGCTCGAATTCGCCGGGTACCTGGAAGTCGGGCGTGTAGCCGCCGTCGCGCGCGACCCAGTCGCATAGCTGGTGGTAGTTCGCGATCTTCGCGCCGGGCGGCGCGATGCGTGCGATGTAATCGGCGAGCGGCCGGTTGAAGCACACGTAGAGCACGCGCTTGCCGGCCGCGACCGCATCGCGCATCGCCTGCACCGCGAGCTGCGTCTTGCCCGAGCCGGCCGTGCCGGTGACGCGCAGCCGGAACGGCGCGAATTCGAGCTGGCGCGCCCACGCGGCGAGCCCGCCCGACAGCCGCGTGACGAGCGTGCCGGCCTGCCCGACGAGCGCGCTCGTGTCGGGCGTGAGCGCGAGCTCGTCCGCAAGGAAATGGTGGAGCTTCGGCGCGTTCGGAAAGGGTTCGTCGTCCTCGGGCAGGATCTGCAGGATCACCTGCGCGAGCTGCCCCTTGCGCGATGCATCGACGATGCGGTCGGCCGCGACGCCGGCGATCGACGCGTCGCGAATCGAGTAGTCGGGGCAGTACAGCAGCGCCTCGACGCCGTAGACACCCGCGCCGAGCGCGGCCGTCAGGCGCCGGTGCAGCGTTTCCTGCGTGCGCGCGAGCTGGATCGGGACATTGCGTTCCTTCTGCAGATAGACCTTCACGAGCCCCTTCGGCGTTTCGCGCAGGAAGCCGGCTTTCTGCTCGATCAGCAGCACGCGGCCGGCCGGGCTCACGACGACGAACGCGGCCTCGCCGAACACCGAGAACGCCTGGTCGGCGCGGGTCCAGTGCACGCCGTGATACACGGTGTAGCTGTCGGGCAGCGCGTGTTCGAGCGCGGCGAGCGTTTCGCGCTCGCGTTCGGCCGCGCCGGTCGCGGCGAGGCTTTTCCAGTCGTCGGGGATGAGGCGGGCCATGGCGTCGGGCGGCGGAAGCCGGCGTGGGCGTGAACGGGTGCGGCTATTGTACTGAGCTATGCACCGGTTCACGACCGCCGTGCCGCGCGGACGTTGGCCGTCAGGAGGAAGAACGGCCCGGGGACGTTACCCGCGGGCGAGCCGTTTCGCGAGATCGGCGCTGAGGATCGCCATGCGCGCGGGCTTTTCGTAGCAGACGACGTCGAACGCGCGGATCACTTCGCTGATGTCGGCCTCGCTCGCGCGGCCGGTGAGCAGGTCGCCGGTCAGCACGAAGATCGGTGCGCCCGGGTTGTCGGATGTGCGCACGGCCTTGATCGCGGTGGCGGCCGTGCTGTCGTCGAACAGCCATTCGGTCAGCACCGCGTCGAACGCCTGGCCCTGCAGCGCATCGACGAACGGCGCGAGGCCGTCGAATGCGGCCGTCGCGAAACCCTGGCGTTCGAGATAGCGGCACAGCTCGGTCGCGCTGACGCGATCGGGGTCGATCACCGCGACGACGAGCTTGTCGCTCTCCGCGCGGCGCGGATAGATCTCGATCTTGTGCACGTCGTACGCGTTCTGGTACAGCACGCCGGTGTGGCGCAGCACGCGCCAGCGGCCGTTTTGTTCGTACGCGACGAATTCGGGGCGCGCGCCGGCTTCGAGCGGCGCGCCGATCCAGGCGGTGCACGGAATCTCGGCGACGCCCGCGTAAAGGACGGCCTCCTGCGAATAGGCGCCGACCATGCCGGGGTCGAGCGTTTGCGCGCCGAACAGCTGCGCGGCGGGTTCGCCGTACGCTTCGGCGACTTTCTTGATCTGCGCGAGCGTCCAGGGGCTGCTGCCGCGCAGTTTGCGGTGGCCTTGCGAGAAACTCAGGTCGAGGATGCGGCACAGCTCGGTGGTCTGCTGGCGCTTGCCGATGCCGTTGCGGGTCATCAGCTCGCGCACGCGCTCGGCAACCGCGAGGGAATCCGTGGTGATTGCTTCAGTGGTCATGCTACGGGAACGGATCGTGACGTTCAGAACGACGCCTTGCGGCAGTCTCGACGGACAGTCTTCATGACGTCCAGGGGCGAGCCGACCGGCCACGCGCGGAAAAGATAACTTTACCGCAAAATGGTCGTTATTCAGCGTGGCGAAAGGTGCGTTTGTGTGAAAGGTGTGTCACGACGTTACCACCGCCGCCCACATTCGGATGCATTAACGCCTGACAGGAAACAATGACGACAACCTATCCGCTGCATGATGCGCTGACCTTCGCCGACACGCCATTCCCGCACGAAGCCGACGTCGTGATCGCCGGCGCCGGCATCATGGGCTGCGCAGCCGCGTATTACCTGGGCCTGCGCGGCCTGAAGGCCGTCGTGCTCGACAAGTCGCGCATCGCCGGACAGCAGTCGACCCGTGCGTGGGGCTTCGTGCGGCAGCAGGGGCGCGAAGCGGCCGAGGTGCCGCTGATGATGGCCGGCATCAAGATCTGGGAGGGGTTAGAGGAAACCCTCGGTTTCGATCTCGAATGGCGGCAGGGCGGCTGTCTTTATATTGCGGACAACGAAACGGACTGGGCGTCGTTCAATGCGTGGCTCGCCGTCGCGCGCGAGCACGGGCTCGACACGCGCACGCTGACGCGCGCGCAGATCGACGAGCGCGTCAGCGGCCTTTCGCCGCAGGCACGCACGCTCGGCGGGCTCTACACCGCGACCGACGGGCAGGCCGAGCCGCGTCGCGCGGCCGCCGCATTCGCCGCGCGTGCCGCGGAGGCGGGCGCGCGCTTCTTCGAAGGCTGCGGCGTGACCGCGATCGAGACGGCCGGCGGTGCGGTGGTCGGTGTGGTGACCGAGCGCGGCACGATCCGCACGCGGCGCGTGATCTGCGCGGCCGGCGCGACCAGCTTCCGGCTGCTCGATGGCGTCGGCATCCGGCTCCCGCAACAGGCCGTGCGCGGCACCTGCATGCGCACCAATGTGGTGCCGCCGGTGTCGGCGTCGACGGTGTGGGGCCACGGCCTCGGTATCCGGCAGCGCAAGAACGGTGCGATCAATCTTGCCGACGACATGCAGGTCGACGTCGACCTGACGCTCGGCCACCTGCGCGGGTTGAGCCTGTTCTGGCCGGAGTTCTGGTCGCAGCGCGACAAATTCCGGCTGCACGTGAACGGGGCCGCGTGGCGCGATGCGCTGGCCCGCATCAACGGGGCGACCGGGCCGATCGAGCCGCGCGATCCGCAGCCGCAGCCGAATCGCGCGCATGCGCCGCGCGCGCTCGCGAAGCTCAAGGCGATCTTTCCCGCGCTGAAGGACGCGCAGATCGTCGAGGCCTGGGCCGGCCTGATCGACGTGCTGCCCGACGGCATTCCGGTGATCGATGCGCCGGGCACGCCGTCCGGGCTCGCGATCGCGACGGGATTCTGCGGCCACGGTTTCGCGATGGGGCCGATCGTCGGGCGGCTGCTGGCCGAATGGATCGACACGGGCGCGCCGTCGCTCGACCTGGCGGCGTTTCGTGCGCAGCGCTTCGTCGACGGCACGATGGTGCGGCCGCGCAGCATGCTGTAACGGACGCATCGACGCGATGACGTCGGTCGGCCACGGCCGACCCATCGTAGAATCGAGCCCGCATCCTTCAGGAGATTCCCCCGTTGGCTTCGCCCTCCGCCCAGCGCCGCTCGTTGCGCTCACGCCTGCGTCGCGCCCGCAACCCGTGGCAGGCGCCGCGTGCGCGCACGCTGTTCACGCGTCCCGCGACGTCGCCGCGGCGCACGCTGCTGTTCCGGATCGGCGCGGTCGTGCTGCTGTGCACGCTCGCGTTCCTCGTGCTGTATCTCGATCGCGACGGGTTGCGCGATTCGACCAAGAGCACGCCGATGACCGTCGCCGATCTCGTGTACTTCACGATGGTCACGGTCGCGACGGTCGGCTATGGCGACATCGTGCCCGTCACTGCGCGGGCGCGCCTGATCGATGCGTTCTTCATCGTGCCGATCCGCATCGTCATCTGGTTCATTTTCCTGGGCACGGCGTATCAGTTCGTGATCCAGCGCGTCATCGAGGAATTCCGCATGAAACGCCTGCAGAAGCAATTGTCCGATCACATCGTCGTCTGCGGTTATGGCCTGTCCGGCTCGATCGCGGTGCGCGAACTGCTCGAGAGCGGCGTCGATCCCGCGACGCTCATCGTGATCGACTCGCAGCAGCAGGCGATCGAGGCCGCGACGTCGCTCGGCGTGGCGGGACTGCTCGGCGATCCCGCGCACGAGGATCTGCTGCAGCAGGCACAGGTGCGCGAAGCGAAGGCCGTGATCATTTCGGTGACCGATGATCCGACCGCGATCCTGCTCACGTTGTCGGTGCGCAGCATCGCGCCCGATACGAAGATCGTCGTGCGGATCCAGGAGAACCTGTATCAGCGGCAACTGCGGCAGGCGGGCGCCGACGTGATCGTGTCGTCGACGAAGATCGGCGCGCTGCTGCTCGCGGATGCCGTGCATAGCCGCTATATCGTGCCGTTCGTGAACGACATGCTGTCGACGCGCGGCCGCGCGACGCTGCTCGAGCGTGAGGCGATGCCGCAGGAGGTCGGCTGCATGACGAACGTCGTGCCGGGCGCGATCGTCGTCGGGCTCGATCGATGCGGGAAGATCTTTTCGTTCTATGAAGACCCGCCGTGCCGGATCGAGAAAGGGGACACGCTGGTCGTGATCCAGTCGGCGCGGATTCCGGATCCGGATGTGTAAAGGCCGGATGGTAAAGGTCACGTTATTTGGCAGGTTACGATTTGTTCATTTTTTGAGGGCCCCCGGTTCTTTGTTGGACGCGGTATCAAATTCAAACTATATCGATTCAAAGCGGCGGCATTTCTGAGTTGCTTGTAGTAGTTTGCCTCAGCCTCAGAGGGCGGGATATAGCCGAGCGGTTCCATCAGCCGATGATGGTTGTGCCAAGCCGCCCATTCCAGCGTTGCCAGTTCGACGGATTCGCTCGTTTTCCAAGGGGCGCGCCGATGAGTCAGTTCCGTCTTGTGCAGGATCGTGACCATCTGCTCTTCCGTGAACCGGCTCTTCTTCATGACTTCCTTCTCTCCGTTGGAAGCTATTCTCTCAAGTTTCAGTCGGTCCGAAAATTCCAGAGCAGGTCAGTGTCGCCGCTACGGCGTAATTCGGCTAATACGTGCCAAGGTGGACTACGGCAGCAATTCACTCCACCAGTGAGCAAACGGTACGTTCGGTGTAGGCGGCATTTATCTCGACGTCCGCAGTGTTGTCGAGGTGCAGGGTGATCGCGCTTGCGCTGTCGGTAAGTTACATGCGAACGACGGGAAGCGAGTGTTCATACACGTCGGCTACGTTACAGCATCGAATCCGCCCAAGTCAGTGCTGTCATTCGAGGAGGCACTTCCCCGAATTCGTTAGCGTCGAGTTACTACAAGCCATTCTCTGTGCGCCGCTCGGTACTTCTCAAGCTCATTTGACATTTTGAATTACTTTGAAATTTTTTCTGAAAGTGTGGGATTGGTCGCAAATCCAATTGAAATATAAATTAATATTTCCGTCTGTAGCGTATATGGGTGGAAAAATTTCGCGATTTAACCTTGAGATGGAGAATTTAACTTTCCCGTGGAAAGACTCGCCAGGAAGGTGGTGCATTTTTGCAAATCAAGTTTCATTGCATTTCTGTTACTTTCATCTGGCCACCTTGTGGCATTTTGTCGAATTTTTTTACAAGGAACAGCCGTGAGTAACGTATCCAATGCACTGAAAAAGCAAAGCGTTCAAGTAGTGAAGAAGCCGGAATTTACCAAGGAGGAGTTGGCAGCTCTTAGTAAATTGATCAAAGAATCGAAGGCGAAGATCTCGGACGTGAAGGCGCATCACGGCAGCTATCATCGCTGACGCAGCTTTAGATGCAATATCAGATCGTTCCTTATAGCGTGCTCAACTAAGGTGGAAATGCGTTTAGTACGTTTAGGTGAACGCCCCCCCCCCCAGCAATGGGGGCATTGACGCTAGACGCTCCACGAGGGGAAGTGCGTATTTAATACTATGTAGTGTGGCAGATTAACTAAAGCATTCTAATTTTAATGGAGGTGCTGTGAGGGCAACGTTTATTGGGCATCAAACTTGGTTAATTGAATATAAATCCACGAAAATCCTGATTGACCCATTAATTTGTGAGGATTTTGGGTTGGTTGATGGACTGCGGATCGATGTGTATCCGCCAAGAACTGTCAATGCTGACGCGCTTGACGATGTTGACTTGATATTTTTAAGTCACGAGCATTCCGATCATTTTGATATAAAGTCGTTGAATTTACTTCCTCGGACTGCAAAATTTTTTCTCGGCGGATCAATAGTTAATCCGGTAAAAGAGTGTGTAAGAAAATTGGGATTTCAGATTACTGAAATTAATTCTAGCGATCCAATCCAGGTTAAGGATTTAATTTTAAGATTTTATCCGGCCGATCCTAAAACCGCATTTTGGGAAAATAGGGTTACGCAGATTCTCGTTGAAACGAGCACGGAAAATGACGGCGGTATATTTATCGCTGTCGATGCTCTGGTATCTGAAGTATTTAAGCGGCATTTGAAAGAAGGGGGCGTTAAGACGCCAAAATTGGTTGTAGTATCAAATAACTCTCGTATTTCACCGCCCGGCGCATTTCAATCGCTAGAAAATTGGAGGGGAAATTCTTCGGATAGCACGAAAAAGACCGGCCCATTCGGGATTGGCGTACTGAGTTCAGTGGTCACAAGCTATGTTGATGATTTTCCGGATATTCCCGAGAACATAGCGATCTGTGGCGGTGGGTTTATAAAAAGGATCGGCAATTTCGCGGCCTTTCCATTTTCGGAGCAGCCAAGCATGAGTGCTCTCGCGAATTCGTTAAGTCTTGATGTCAATGTTGTCGGCTTGCTGCCCGGTGAATTTTTTGATCTGAACGATGTCTCGAGTCTTCGTGGCAGTGTTGATTGGATTCAAGTGAATCGAATCCAGCATAAATTCCTTACTGACGAGTTGCAAGATTTTATCGAAAATCGAAGATCTGTCATGGTGGTTGGCTCAGTTCTAGATGACTATGAAAGAATTGAGGATTTTGAATTTTCACTTCGCAAGGCGTGCAAAGAGCTAAGGCGAATCAGGAAGCCATTGCTTCTATTTATCACCGGAAAGAAAGCACTAGCATTGAAATCTCATCTAGGAAGGCCATTGGATTCCCGGCGGATAGCGTTTTTTTTTCGGTCGGACAATTTGAGGCTATCGTCTACTTATGCATTGAATTTTATCACGGGTGAGTTTGAAGAGGATCGAGGGATTAGTGAAAGTGATGCAATTATTAAATATCCATATGGTGTAAGTATACCGTTGGTCGATTTCGTTGGAATGTTCGAGGGAGATCTGCAAATATGGGATATCGTCGGGGTCTCAGTAAAGTCGTGGTTTGAGGGTGGGATTTTCGAGGGGCTCATACCATTTTTCTATAGCTACTATGGTGAAAATGGGAGCCCGGAACTGCTTGGAAAAATAATAAATCGAGAGCTAGTGAAGATGGGGGTTACAAGATGAAGGTAACATTTATTGGTCATGAAAGTTGGCTTGTATCTTGTCGGGGCTTCAACTTCTTGGTTGATCCCATCTTGGAAAATGGGTTCGGCTCTGACAGTCGTCGAGAATTCACTATTCAGCCAAGGAGAGTTGTTGACGTTGACGGGATGCCACCTATCTCTGCAATTATATATACGACGGAGCATTTGCAACATTTTCATCCGAGAAGTTTAGTGAAAGTGAGGAAAAAAATGCGCATTGCGGAACTTAGGGTTTTTGTTCCTGAGCTATTCCCGATAGCGGCTCAAAAAATAATTGAGGAACTAGGGTTTATATGTGAACGGATCCCGTGTGGAGTGGATTTCGCTTTTGAGGGAGCGAGATTTCGATTTTACATGCCGCACAAAGATGTTTTATTCTGGGATAGTCGGGTTTCTTCTCTATACATCGAAGAGATGGGCGAGTCTATATTAATTCAATCGGACACGTTGATTTCAGATGATTATTATTCGGATATTCTTAAAAAGGTGGCGTTGAAGCCATCGCTACTGATTGTTACCAATAATTTTCAGAGATCGAAAGAGGGATTCTCCATAGGACTCGACAATCTGTTGCCGGTCGAAGATGAGAAATATAAGAAGGCAGCTGGATTGCGTCTATTGAATTCATTAATTTCCGTTCCAATAAAGCGTATTGGGAGCGCCCCTCGAATTCTGATAGTTGGAAACGGATACAATAACCATAATAATTCGATAGATCATATTTGGTCTAATGAAAAATTGGCGAATGCTGCGAGAGAATTATCTATTTTAGGTGGTGTATCAGCGTTGTCGCCGGGTTTCTCATATTGTATGGAATTTGAATCAATCTCTGAGGGGGTATCATGGATTCACGATCCTGGACATGAAGAGTATAACGAAGAAGAGAAAGGAGGGCGCTGTAAAGATGAGGGGAATGTCTCCATGTCATCACACGAAATCAAACTTGCTCTCGATGATATGGCAAAGTCGTGGATTATAACTAGATATGGGCAAGCGATTTTATCTCAGCAAACTTATTTGGGCCGAGATTTGGGGTCTAAGAAGGTTGTGATTGTATTGACTTCGGAAAAAGGAGATCTCCATTTCGTTTTTGACGTGTCGACTGTGAGTTTTCATGAGGTGGGGAGATGTGATGATCCGATGAGGGAATATCCATTCGGTATTATCGCGGATTATTCTGATTTCGTGGATATGCTTTCAGGGAAAATACAAGTCTGGGAATTGATGAATTTTTCGGCTTCTCAGTGGTATGTTTGCAATAGATACGATAGTCCATTGGCTTTCATGTTGGAATATTTTGGTGAGCAGGCCGACAACGATTTGGCATATAAAACGTATAAATCATCATTGAATTTCGGGATCGATCTGATTCCAGAGCAGGGGAGTAAAGCGGAATTTTTGTGAGCAGCGAAAGCCGTGATTCGTTGCTGTAACTGAGAACCTGATCCCATTGTGCTGCAGCGGTGGTTGCTATTTTGAGTCGCAATCGCAACGACATCCTTTCGATAATTTTCGACTGGTACGCCTATGACCCCATGCCTTCTATAGCTAAGGTGATTAATCAATAGAGACTTGCCAGTAAAGTGATGAGTAAGTGTCACTTATCGAGTGCGCGGGGGGGGCTAATTATGGAAGTGGGGTGCAATTGAGGTATTTCTATAGTGTGTGAAAGACAGTCGTCCATTTTGGGTTCCAGAATTAAAATGATGCGGTCTTTAATTATAGTTTGCAACGAGATTAAAATTATCGGCACATCTTCGAGGTGTGAATTATGAAATATGGATACCCCGTTTTTCTCTAACATAGAGTTGAGATTTCTGGATGAGGGCGCCCTTCGCCATCAGGTTGAAAATATAATATTTTCGGTTGAAGGGAAATACGAAGTGATTGAGGTTGTTTCTCAATCTGAAAAATCAATTGTGTGTTTTGCGGTGGATATTAGGACGGGGAGGGAGGTAGTTATAAAAAAGTATCTTGAGGCTGATGGCTTTGAAAATGAAAAAGCAGGCTACTTGTTATTTAGAGGTGGGCCAATTTCTGATCTAATCGAGGTGCTCCCTGGTGACGGTATATTGATATTAAGTAAGGTTGATGGATCTTATTTTTATCCCAGTGAAGAAAATTTGGAAAGAGCAATACATTCGTATGCGTGGCTTCACGCAAGGGCCATATCTAACATTAGGCAAGCCTGTGCGTCGAAAATGGATATAGTCGTTGATTGTTGCTGGTCAGAATTGGAGGCGGATAGTCACGAGTGCCAAGCCATCAGCGTGGGCGACGTAAAATCTGAACATCTCCTCATGTCAGGCGATAAATTCGTGATTGTAGATTTGGAAACTTACTCATTTGGGAGAAGTGTGTGGTTCGATATTCTTTCATTAGGTCGTTATAAAAATCTGAGGCGAATATTTCTTGATAGGCTGCATTTTATAGTCGAGCTTTATTGTTCGTATAGAAATATACCGACGGAATGTTATGATTTTAAAAAAATTGAAAATTATCTAACTGCTTTGCAGAATCAAGAGAAGTTTCATCCGGTTTTTTGGGAGGGCATGCTGTGAAATGGATGTATTTTCCGGTATTGAGAATCGGTTATGGGAAGGTGTGCCCCAAGGAGGGAGATGAAATTTTTGGTGGTGGTTTATTTCCCGTCTTGATGAAAGTTTGCCCTCCGGCCTTATTTGCTATTCCTGCGATATCTGTTGCTACTTACACAATTCAATTGATGTTCGTGTATGTCCTGGGGTTGCTTGCTGAGGGTGATGGAGAAGACGTTCACGACGTTGTCGCTTTGGCTTTGTTGGGTGCTGCTGCGTTTTTTATGTCTATATTGAAAATTAATGTAGACGCATTTCTCAGTGGAAGGTTGGTGAAGACCTTCGAGGGGGTGCTGAGGCGTCAAAGTAATTTTTCACTATCATTGACGAAATCGGAGCGAGTGGCTTCTCGTGATTTGATAGTGGTTCTTGATAATGTAACATCAGGTATGGATGTTATCTCGATTCCGTTGTTTATTTTCTTTTCATCTCTTTTAGCGGTCGTGTTGTACGGGGTGAAGGGGCTCTTGGCTATCGCCATTGTTTTGATGGCGGTGCCTTTTACTTATTTTCTATCAAAATTGGCGGATCGAAATTACGATAAAATTATGGTTCTATCCGCTGACAGAATAGAGAAATGTGGGCGTTGGCTAAAAGGTGGGGCCTTAAAGAAGCAGTTTTCAGAGAATGACGATCTTTTGCTGGCCAAGACTGCAATTGACTCTGAAATTAAAGCCAGGAACGTCGATACTATCTTGCGTGGCGCGGATAATTATATTATCGGATTTGGCCGGCTATTGCCCTATGTTGCGATCTTGATGCTGGGACTAGTTGGAGATGACGCGTGGAGTGGGGCGATTTTGTGGGTGAGTATTCCATTGATTTCAGCCGTTCTGTCGTTTCCCGCCGCGTATGTTAATTTTAAATCTGTCTCGAGGTCATTGATTGAAATTGATAAATTTGAAAAAGAGGTTGTGGGTGAGGTGACGTGTTTTCGTTTTATGGAATCTGGGGAGGCTGTAAAGATCGATTTCGATAGAAATTGGCCAATTTGGCCGGGATCGGTCGAAGCGCTTGTTTGTTTCGATCACCATCAATTCCCGGATGTAATTTCGGAATATAGGCTGATGGAGGTGCTGCGCCTTATTCCGGAGCTCGGAAATAGCGCTGAAGAAGTTCTTGAGAAGTACATAGAAATGGACGGGCGAAATATTTCTGAGGGACAAAGGCTTAGGCTTCAATTGTTCAGGGGAATTATTGGTGTTAAAAAATCCAACGCTGTTCTTTATATTGATGACGATTTTGGTTGTATTGATTACGAGGCCGCTGCGGCAATTGTCGACCATCTGCGAGGCGTTGAGCACGTAGTGTTGGGGCCTAAGCCAATTTTTATGCTGAAAAAGAGATATCGACTTAGTACTGCATACACACATTCGTTTGCTCGCAGTGAAGTAGTCAGAGATGAGGTGACCTATCTGCGATCGGAGTTAAAGGGAATGAAGGTCGCATATGTCATTGGTGTGGGCATTCTTGCGATTCCTGCATTTATGCTGAGTTATTCGGCAAATCTGACCATTCCCGGGCGTGGAATTCATGTTTGGAGTATTGTTTTTTATGCGTTGTTGGGTGTCGCAATTGGAGCTTCCGCTGGGCTATTTGTTGAAAGAGAAATACGAACTCGATTTGCTCGTCTCTTTGAGAAAGGGTTAAAAGATATTCGAGAGGGAGGAAGCATTAATTTAGTTCAGTTGGTTTCCAGGGATCTGACTATTGTATTTGAGAGGATATCTTGGTATGTGCACGATTTTTCGTGGATATCTGCGTTGTTAATTTGCAATATTTTTGCGCTTTGGATTGGTTTTGGTGTAAATGGGCTTGTAGTTACATCGATGCTTGGTGTGACGCTGCTCGGGCTATATTGCTTTTCAATAGATGAACTCTTTGAATCGAGATTGGAAGCCGTGCATGGATACGATTCGCTAACGCGAGCCGTGAGTATTGCTGATGCATTTGCGCAGTTTGGTCAGACGGAGTTTGGGCGGTCAATGCCTGATTTTATCTTGAGAAAAAAGAATTTGCTGGTGGAAAACATTGGTGATTTCTACGTCAAACGTATGCGAAGTGTAATTTGCCGAAGCGTGATGTCGGTCAGTTGTGCATTTGTGTGCGATTCCGCAATGACTGTGATTGCGCTAATTTGGGCCTTCTTTGGTGAAGGCAATTCGAGTTTGGTTTTCGCTATAACTGCACTTCTGTTGGTAAAGTCGGGTTTGTCTAATGCGTTTCTTGCAATCACCGGATTTAAGTCGCAGTCTATGTCAGTGTGGCGTATTGCGGAGTTTGCTGGTGATAGGAGAGGGGTGAGTGTTAGGTGTGAATTCGGGAAAATGGTTATAAGTGGATTTCGGGCTAACCAAGAATATCATTCAAAGAATCTGATTCCTGGTTTCGCATACTCGTTGACGGGGAGGTCGGGGAGTGGGAAAAGTGATTATATGAAAGGTGTTGCTGGTATTGTTGATGTTCAGGTAAATGAATCTCGTGGAAATGTCGATTGTTCGGTTTTCTATATTAATAAAGAGGTTGTCGAATATTTTGGTGTTGAAATTAAAATTCCAGGTGATCTCGCCAACTTGTGGGATAGGTTGCCTGCAGGAAAAAATCGACTTTTGTTGCTTGATGAAATATGTGGATCCATATCGGTGGATTCTCTTGACGAGTTGCGGAGCGAAATTGAAAGGTACGCGGCATATAGTGGGGATACTTTGATGGTTGTTGATCATCGATTCTACCTTTCCAAGATTATTGATGTGGGTGAGTTGGTTATATGTTGAGTGGGAATTCATTGGATTCAAGGGTGTATTTGGGTGATCGAGGTTTTTTGAGGAGATATGGAAGTAAATTTTCTCTGCAAGAGATGAGGTCAATATTTGATGAGGTATCGAAATTCAAATTAATGGGGATTTCCAGTGGTGATCGACGTTCCGCGGGTGTGGTTTCAGAGGTGTTTGGGAGGGGTTGCTCGTCTAGGCACATTTACCATTCGCGGTTTTTGGTGAATGTTAGCAATTCCCGGGGGCGTATATATGATGTGAAGGAGGTTCAGGGTAATGTGGATAGATTTTGTGTGGATCAAGATGTTGTATTTAATAGAAATGATTATCAAATAGATGAGGATTTAAATATTATAGAAATATCGCAGCCGTATGCTGTCACTATTGGTGGTGATTGGTTGGATATTTTGATCGCGCATGGGAGGGTTGATTTGATATATGAAATTCTCGATATTTTTAGGATTTTAATTCCTGATTATATAAAGAAAATATTGCTTAGTTTTCGGCCTAGCAGGGAATTTGTTTCATTGCTTGACGATTCGTGGGTTTCAGGGGTGTCAGTGCCTGTAAATATCCTTAATATTGGCGATAGGAGGTATGATGATGTTTTGAGATTAATCCGAGGCGTTTCTCCGATATATGCAGTGCATTGTTTGGCGGGAGGGCTGGTCCCTCTTAAGCCTGCGTTGGACTACGCGCTGCTTCATGTTGGAGCCAAGGCGTGCATTGTTGGGGCGACAAAAATTGAGCAAATAAGGGATCTTGTTGTTTTGTCTGATAATTATTTGGAGGCGGTGTGATAATTATTTTAATGAGGCGGGCTAGGGAGAGGCGTGATAAGGATTTTAATCTGCATCTTAAGGTGATTGTTGATGCCCATCAGGATGTGGTGTTGCTAACTGGGAGGGGCGATGCATATAAATATGTAAGAGAGGTAGCCGATAGTTTTGGTGTTGAGTGCTTCGAGCTGGATAGGGAGTACTATGATCCGGAAGTTGTGTGTGGTAAGGAAAAGCTAAATTGGATAATGGATCTGGATGGTTTTTATGAAGATCGTATGTGTTTGAGTGATATTTTCAATTGTCTCTCAATTTTTATAAGAAACGTATTTCGTCGGATGAGTGGCGATTCGGTTTTGGTGTACTTGGATAGTCTTATGTTGGAGTTGGTTTACCTTATCTTGGGTGATCAGTCATTGGCTGTTTTGCGGCGCAACTCTATATATCTGGATGAGTTTTGTGTTGCGATCATTGTTCGCGAGGAGCTTGGAGGGCAAATTCAGACGCTTCTACTTAAATCCAATGTTTTGGCAGCTGATGCGTTTCATAGGAAGGCGTCGATGCGCTTGATTAGGGGGGGCGTGCCGAGTAAAAGGATTGATTCCGAAGTTTGAGATTTCACCCATAAGCGACCTATAGTGGGTTCGGCATTTCGAATTCGCTCGATTCGCTCGTTTTCTAAGGGACCTGCCTATAGATCAGTTCAGTCTTGTGTAGGCCGTTGCTTTTTTCGTCAGTTGTTCGCTGGCATGTGCCTGCGCTCGGATGGAGAGCGCCACACGAAGAGATGGCAGATCATCGATCATTGCGTGGCCGCGAACTCCGTTGCCACGACCAGTTGAATCCGCCATGAGATTCCCTATCGGAGAGGCAAATCGAAGCTCATTCCTCGCTCGCTTGGCGAGCTTACGACGCCTGTTCAAATGCATACAGAACAGAGTCTGAGGTCATCGGCGAACTGACACCTCCAACCGAGCTTGGAACTCTATATCAATTACGAGTTGACCGACATCGTCAGTGACCGTTACGCCGCGGGCGTGCGGCGCGGCGGCCTCGTCGCCCAAGACATGATTGCCGTGCAAATCAGCCCGCCGCATCTGATGTCGGTAGTTGGGTCGTCAGGCAATTCGCCGGCCGGGCGCTACCTAAACACCCGCGGAGCCTGACCGGTCAATTCAGCCTCAACCTTTGCCTGCCGACTCTCTGCGAGTATTTCCCGCGAGTGTCCGTGAAAGCAGGCAAAGACCAACGCGTGTAGGTCGACGGTAAACTGGTCGAAATGCTGTCGGGCTGGCGCAAAACCTTCTTGCAGTATTACTTGTCTACCCGAGCCGCCGCCAAGTGTCTCCCGCGTTTTCGCTGCTGGTCGACGCGCTGATTACAGGGGGAGCATCTGCGTGCTGCGGTTCCATTTCCTCCGCAATTGCCACTGACCTGCCGGCGCAGCCACGCGTGCGCCGGATCGTCGTGCGTGAGCTGATGTCGGATCATCGTCAACGCAAACGGCGTCACGCGCGATCCGGCTCCAGCGCGGAGCCGGTCATTCCCAGTCTCCCGCGACCTTCCCCGTTCAACGCACCGGTTCGGCCGTGGCCAGCAGGCTACGCAGGAACACCATGATCATGTGCCCGATCGGCACCTCGGACAGGATCGACTGCTGCAGCGACAGCCCTTGCGAGAGCCCCATGAACGCAATCGCCAGGACGGCCGGCGGCTCGGGCGGCACTTTCTTCAGCCGCGCGAAAATCTGCTCGATGCAATAGGCGAGGCCATCGCGATGGGCGTCCAGCAACGCCTGCGACGCGATGGCGAAAGCGGGGTTGCGCCGCCCCTGAAGCTTGAACTCGACGCCCAGCACCGACCACTCGGGCTCGGCATCGACGGTCCTCGACCAGACATCCAGCGCATTCAGGATGTCCTCCCCGGACGCGGACGGGTCGCTCAGCGCCCGCGCGATGTCGGCCACCTGCGTCGTCGAACGCTCCCGCATCAGTTCGACGAACAATTCCTCCTTGCTCGCGAAATTCGAATAGAACGCGCCCTGCGTATAACCAGCCTCGGCCGCGATATCCCTGAGCGACGTGCCGCCGAACCCGCGATCGACGAACAGCCGCTTCGCCGCGGCGAGCAAATGGGCGCGGGTCTGCTGTCGGCTTTCTTCGCGGCTCAGCCGCGGGGGAAGGGAGGGCATGTTCATGGCAGGCAGGATATCAGTTGATATTTGAGATAGATACCATTACGATCGCATTTCAGATATCACTCGATATTTGAAATGCCGGGTGCGATTGTGTCTCCGGACGTCTGCAGCGGGGATTCCCCGGGCGGACGTTCGGGGCGACGCGGGCGCGCGCACTGTGTTCCGGTGCGTGGCGGTGTGTCGTTGCCCGCGTGTCGCGTGCTTCGATGCGCCGACTCGCCGACGCGAGCCGCTTGCCGATCGAGTGGATACCGTCGTCACGGCGCGTCGTGAAACAGTCAGTTAGTGATGCGAATCATGGCGGTTCGCATGCAGATGTGTATGCGGGGCATGAAGAAGATGAGCGCGAGCAAGACCTATGCACAGCTCGTAGTCGAGCTGGCCGAACTGGACGAGGAAATCGAGCGAGCACGCGCGCGCGAACGCGTCGATGCGATCGCGGCGGTTCACTCGTTGATGGATACCTATGCGATCAAGCATCGCGACCTGGTCGGCCGCAACGGCAGCCGGGGTTCTTACGTCGTGAAAGTACTGCCGGCGCGCTATCGCGATCCGGCGAGCGGAAAGGAGTGGAGCGGGCGCGGCAATGCGCCGCTCTGGATCAGGGGCAAGGATCGTCGTCAGTTCGTCATCGCCAGGCCGCCTTCCGCCGCCAAGAAAACCCGGACCGGCTGACACACGGCGCCAGGCTACGGCGACAGCGACTTCACCGGAGCCTGACCCGGCGGCATGAGCACCACGAGCAGCGTCGCGCCTTCAGGCGACGGCGCCACGTACGCATGCGGCCGATGCGACGAGATCAGCGCGCGCTCACCGGCGCGCAACCGCGTCGGTTCGCCGTGTGCGAAGTAAAGCTCGAGTTCGCCCGACAGCGCGTGACGTCGTCAGCAATCATCGGCGGGTGACGTCTCCCGCTGCGGGCCGGCCTGGACGGGCGTCGCGAGCGCTTCGTTCAGCCTCGACCGACGAACGGCATCGCGGTCGCCATGATCGTCATGTTCAGGATGTTCGTGTCGAGCGGCAGGTTCGCCATCTGAACGATCGCGTTCGCGACATGCGTGACGTCCATGCGCGCCTCGGCTGCGAGGCTGCCGTCGGCTTGCGGGACGCCTTGCGTCATCCGTTCCGTGAGCGACGTCGCGGCGTTGCCGATGTCGATCTGGCTGCACGCGATGTTGTACCGGCGGCCGTCGAGTGCCAGCGACTTGGTGATCCCGGTCACCGCATGCTTGGTGGCCGTGTACGCGATCGTGTCGGGGCGCGGCGCATGGGCCGAGATCGAGCCGTTGTTGATGATCCGGCCGCCCTGCGGCGTCTGCGTTTTCATCAGGCGCCACGCGGCCCGCGCGCACAGGAAGACACCGGTCAGGTTGGTCGCGACGACGCTGTTCCACACGTCGAATTCGTATTCGTCGAGGGAAACCGGCGGCGCGTTGCGGCCGGCGTTGTTGAACAGCACGTCGAGCCGGCCGAACTGCTGCGCGATCCGGGCGAACGCGTGGTCGACCGAGGCTTCGTCGGTGACGTCCGCAGGAAACACGTGCGCGTCGCCGCCGGCGGTGCGGATCGCGTCCTGCGTGTCGCGCAACGATGCCTCGGTGCGTCCGAGCAGCGCGACGGTGTAACCGGCCTGGGCGAGCGCGATGGCCGCCGCGCGACCGATGCCGGAGCCGGCGCCGGTGACGGCTGCGAATTTCTTCGAAACAGACATGGCTTGATTTCCTGCGGGTTGAAAGAGGGGCGAGGTGGCCGACGACCGGAATCATCGCCACTTCGGCAATGTAGTCGAAATGCGCGGCGCCCATGTTCAAGCGGCATCGTCAGGCACGCGCGATGGCGTGATGACCTCGGCTACTTCTTCCGGCCGGGAGTGGCCTTCCGCGCCCGCGTGCCTGACTCCGCGAACAGATCGACGACCACGTCGCGCAGCCACTTGTTCCCTTCGTCCTGATGGACCCGCGTATGCCAGAGCATGTGAATCGGCGCGCCCGGCACCGTGACGGGCAATGCGCGCCAGCCCAGCGAGAACGGTGCCGCGAGCTGCTGCGCGAGATGTTCGGGCACCGTCGCGATCAGGTCGGTGCGCTGCAGGATGTAGCCGACGCTCATGAAGTGCGGCACCGTGAGCCGCACCTGGCGCGCCACGCGGCGGCGCTTCAGCCATTCGTCCACCTGCCCGTGTCCGGTGCCGGCCGACACCACGACCAGGTGCTCGGCATTGCGCCACGCGTCGACCGTCAGCGGCGCGTCCTCGAGCGGATGGCCGCGCCGGAACAGGCACACATAGCGCTGATCGAACAGCCGGCGCTGATAGAAGCCGCCCTTGAGCTGCGGCAGCAGGCCGATCGCGAGATCGACGCGGCCGTCGGCCATTTCGTCGCCGAGGTTGACGCTCGTGTCGCGCACGGTATTGAGCGCGATGCCCGGCGCCGCTTGCGACAGGTGTTCGAGCAGCGCGGGCAGGAACACGACTTCGCCGATGTCGGTCATGCCGATCGTCAGCGTGCGCGTGGCGCGCTGCGGATCGAAACCGGTCTCGGGGTTGAGCGCGGCGTGCAGCGTCGCGAGCGCGTGCGACACGGGTTCCGAGAGGCGCAGCGCGAACGGCGTCGGCACCACGCCACCCGGCCCGCGCACGAACAGCGGATCGCCGAGCCGGCGGCGCAGCTTCGCGAGTGCATTGCTCACGCCCGGCTGGCTCATGTTCATCTGCTCGGCGACGCTCGACACGCGCCGTTCCTGCATCAGCCGCTGGAAAAGCAGCAGCAGGTTGAGGTCGATATCGCTCAGTTCCATGGGTCGGGCCTCGCCGGGTTCATTGCATTCAGTGATGAAGCAGATTCCGGTCATTTTATTGCGGGATGAAAGTCCGCTCCCGAGAATACCGATACGGCCCATGCATTCGACATGACCGCTGCGCATGCCGCAGACCCCACATCGGAACATCGGAGACACCTTCATCATGCAGACGAACCTGAAGATTGCGATCGTCGGCGCCGGGATCGGCGGCCTGACGCTCGCACTTGCGTTGCGCGAGCACGGCATCGACGCGCAGCTCTACGAACAGACGGAGGTGTTGCGCGAAGTCGGCGCGGCCGTCGCGCTGTCGGCCAATGCGACGCGCTTCTACGAACGGATGGGATTGCGGGCGGCCTTCGATGCGGTGTGCGCGGACATTCCAGGGCTCGTCTATCGCGACGGCCGCAGCGGCGCGGTGATCGGCCATCATCGCGGCGACCCCGACTATCGCCGGCAATTCGGCGGCGCGTACTGGGGCGTGCATCGTGCGGATCTTCAGGCGCTGCTGTCGAAGGCGGTCGGCCTCGACGCCATCCATCTCGGCCATCGGCTGACCGATCTCGCGCAGCATCCCGATCGCGTCACGCTGTCGTTCGGCAACGGTGTGCGCGTCGATGCCGATCTCGTGATCGGTGCGGATGGCGCGCGCTCGATCACGCGGCGCTGGATGCTCGGCTACGACGATGCGCTGTATTCGGGGTGTTCGGGGTTTCGCGGCGTGGTGCCGGCCGCGCGGCTGAGCCTGCTGCCCGATCCCGAGACGCTGCAGTACTGGATCGGGCCGCACGGGCACCTGCTGCACTATCCGATCGGCGACGACGGCGACCAGAATTTCCTGCTGGTCGAGCGTCATCCGTCACCGTGGCCGTCGCGCGACTGGGTGATGCCGTCGGAAGAGGGCGAGCAGTTGCGTGTGTTCAGGGACTGGCATCCGGCGGTGGTGCAGATGATCACCGCCGTGCCGATCAGCCAGCGCTGGGGGTTGTTCCACCGGCCGCCGCTCGGCCGCTGGAGCCGCGGGCGCGTGACGCTGATCGGCGACGCCGCGCATGCGCTGGTGCCGCATCACGGGCAGGGCGCGAACCAGTCGATCGAGGATGCGGTGGTGCTGGCCGAGCAACTGGCCAAGGCCGGGCCAGGCAACTGGCGCGAAGCACAGGAAGCGTATGAGCGGCTGCGTCGCGGTCGCACGCGCAAGGTGCAGTACGCGTCGATCTCCGTGGCCGATGTGTTGCACCTGCCCGACGGGCCGGCCGCGCAGGCGCGCAATGCGCGTCTGGCCGAGCGCGACAGCGTGCTGCATCACCTGGACTGGATTCACGATTTCGATGCGCTGGCGGGGGAGCCGAGCGAGCGGCAGGGCGGCACTTGGCTTTGAGTCTGCCAATCTGGAGCAGGGGTGCGGCGGCCAGCGCCACGAGTGCGCCATCAGGCGCCACAGGCTCGTCGGGATTGCATTCGTCGGGCATGACATGGGTCGACGGCCTATGGCCCGCCGATCACCGGCCGGCCTGACGAAAACGGGCGGGGCAACGCCCGCCCGCCGTCACTTCACGCATTCGAGCGCGTACTTCAACCCCTGCCCGAGCAGCCCGCGCCATACATCCCACGTGTGCCCGCCGTCGACGATGCGCAGCTCGGCCGGGTTCTGCGCGCGGCGCAGCTGCGTGTACAGCACGCTCGATTCGGCCTGGATGGTCAGGTCGTCGTCGCCGACCGCGATGAACATCGGGATTCGCCAGCTGCGCGCGAAATAGCCGCGCATCAGCGCCGGGTAGTTGAGCTCGTGCCACACGCGCGGGTCGAACTGCCGGTCGCCGAACACGCCGACGTAGCGCGCGGCGGAATTGAGCGGCGGCTCGTTCGCGTAGATCGCGGGGCTCAGCAGCATCGCGCCGCAGAACAGCCCGGGTTCGAGCAGCGAGAAGCGCAGCGCGCCGAAGCCGCCCATCGACACGCCGCCGATCGCGCGGCCCGCCCGCTGGTTCGACACCGCGAAGTGCGCTTCGACCTCGGGCAGCAGGTCGTTGAGGAACGCGCTCTGCATCTTCTCCTTGCGGTCGACGTACCAGTCGGTGCCGCCCTGCGGCATCACGATCACGACCGGCGGGATCTCGCGGCGCTCGATCAGCGTGTCGGCGGTGGCCTGCAGCCGGCCCTGCGTGACCCAGTCGTTCGCGTTGCCGGCGTTGCCGTGCAGCAGGTACATCACCGGGTAGCGCGCGCCTTCCGGGTTGTAGCCGGGCGGCAGGTAGACCGTGTACGACCAGTCGCGCTTCAGCGACGCCGACCGGAACGTGCGCAGCACGACGCTGCTGCCCGGATTGAGCGCGGGCTCCTGGGCGGCCGACGGGGTCGTCGCGGTCTGCACGGCCGGTGGCGGCGACGCGGGCGCTGCCACCGGCGCGGGCGGCGTGGCGCGGGCGGTGGCGATGGAGCCGGCGATCAGGGCGGGGGCGAACGCAAGGGCGAGTCGGCGCATGTCGAATCGTTTCAGGAGAGGCGCCGGCTATCGTAGCAGCGGCGCATGACGGCGCGGCGCGTCATCGCCGCGAACGGAACGGCAGCCGCGCGACGAGCGGCCCGTAGAGTTTGGCGACGAGATACAGCAGGCCCATTGCGACGACGTCGGCAATCAGGCCGAGCTTCACGTCGAGATAGCCTTCGGTCGCCTGGTAGAGCACCGAATCGACCGCGAGCGAGATGGCGGTGCCCGCGACGAAGCACAGCAGCCCCTGCCGGCCGATCGTGCCGATCCACGGCATCGCGTGCGCAACCTTCTTCATCCAGCCGAGGTGGACCAGCTTGGCCGCGAGCCATGCGATCGCGAGGAAGTTCGCGAGCCGCAGCGCGCCGAGGTTCTGCTTGATCGACGGGTCGGTCGGGAACGGCTCGATGCGCAGCCGGTAGTACGCGCCGGCCGCGACGATCGCGAGCGCCGCGGCCGTCAGCAGCCAGCCCTGCGGCTTCGGCGCGAGCGTCTGGTAGACGGGCTGGCAGCGCGCGATCACGCCGAGCACGAACAGGAACTGCCATGCGAACGGATTGAAGTCCCACGGCGCGCCTTCGACGGTCGGCAAAAAGCGCGCGACGTGCGGCGCGGCGTACCACAGCGACCCGCTGAACGCGAGCAGCAGCCACGGCTGCGTGCGCGCGAGCGGCAGCGTGAGCGGGACGAGCAGCGCGAAGAACGCGTACATCGGCAGCACCGACGCGAGGTACGGCTGGCGGCGGAACAGCAGGATGTCGCGCAGCGCGGCGAGCGGCTTGTGGAGCAGGCCGTCGAGATCGTTGGTCGGCATGTTCGGGCCGTCGATCGCGAACGCGTTCAGCGCGGCCGTGATCAGCAGCATCAGGCCGGCTGTTACGAGGAACGCACGGTAGATCTCGAACGCGCGCCGGATGAAGCGCTGGCGCGCGGCGGCTTCGTCGTGCCGTTCGGCGAGCGAGTTGTACGCGATCGCGGTGGCGAAGCCGCCGAGGAACACGAAGACCTCGGCCGCGTCGCACAGCGCGTAAGCGTGCAGCGTCACGCGCGACAGGATGCTGCCGCCGATATGGTCGACGACGATGACGAGCAGCACGAGGCCGCGGAAGAAATCGAGCTCGGCGTAACGGCCGGCCCGGGCCGGTGCGGTCATCGGACCGCCTCCCGGCGCGGGCTGCGGGCGCGGCCGGCACGCGCCGCGCATGAATCGGGGGGAAGCATGACTTCGTGAAGAAATGACGAACGGATGCGCATTGTGCCACCGATGCGGCGCGCATCGGGTTTACGCGGATGGCCGGCCGTCGTGCCGCTGCCGATAAGCCGGGTCAGGCAGTCTGCGCAACGGGGCAGTTGGACGAGCGCAACGGTTTGCGCAGGGTTCAGCTACCCCGATGGACGGACGGTTTGCGACGTGACACCATTTTGACCTCACGCGGCCGCACACCGCGTCGTCCGCCCTGCGGGCCACACCTAAAACAGACCAAACATTCGCCGGGCGCTCGACCCTGCCCGGCCCCCGGCTCCGGAGATCCGTCATGAAGAAGCACGTCATTTTTGCCGCCGCGCTAGCCGCTTTCGCCGCGCCGGTCTTCGCCCAGAACAGCGTGACGCTGTACGGTGTGATCGACGAAGGCTTCAATTACACGAACAACGTGAACGTCAATGGGGTCGGAAAAACGAATTACCAGCTCGCGAGCGGCTATGCGCAGGGCAGCCGCTGGGGCCTGAAGGGCAGCGAGGATCTCGGCGGCGGGCTGAAGGCGATCTTCACGCTGGAAAACGGTTTTGACGTGAACAACGGCCGGCTCGGCCAGGGCGGCCGCATGTTCGGCCGCCAGGCGTTCGTCGGGCTGAGCGCGCCGCGCTTCGGCACGCTGACCGTCGGCCGTCAGTACGATTCCGTCGTCGACTATCTCGCGCCGCTCACCGCCAACGGCAACTGGGGCGGCACGCTGTTCTCGCACCCGTTCGACAACGACAACACGGACAACTCGTTCCGCGTCAACAACACGGTCAAGTATGCGAGCGCCGACTGGAACGGCCTGACGTTCGGCGGCACGTACAGCTTCAGCAACAGCACCGGCTTCTCGAACAACCGTCAATACAGCCTCGGCGCGCAGTATTCGCTGGCCGGGCTGCAGGTCGCGGCTGCGTACCTGCAGGCGAACAACCCGGGCATCGGCAGCGCGGGCGCGATTTCGGCCGACGATGCGAACTTCGTCGCCGACCGCCTGCGGATCTTCGGCGGCGGCGTCAATTACACGTTCGGCCCGGCCACGGTCGGCTTCGTCTACACGAAGACGGACGTGAAGAACCCGGTGTCGACCGTCTACCTGCCGGCTTCGACGTTCGCCGGCCTCGGGCTGACCGCGACGAAGTTCCAGAACTTCGAGATCAACGGCAAGTACCAGCTCACGCCCGATTTCTATCTCGGCGCGCAGTACGTGTACACGGACGGCAAGTACGATGCCGCGGCCGGGACGTTCAAGCCGAAATACCACACGGTCGGCCTGATGGCCGACTACAGCCTGTCGAAGCGCACCGACGTGTACCTGCAGGGCGCGTGGCAGAAGGTGGGCGGCGACAAGACCGGCACGGCGGCCGACGGCGGCTACGTGGTCGGGACGGACGGCCCGTCGGCGTCGTCGAACCAGTTCGCGGTGCGCGCCGCGATCCGCCACAAGTTCTAAAGTTCTGACCGAGCGGCGCCGGGGCGGGTGCGCCGGCGCCTGCCGTCAATCCGCCCGGGGCGTGGCGCCGAGCGTTTCCGCGAGCCAGTCGACGAAGATCCGCACGCGCGGGGCGAGATGCCGGCCGGTCGGAAACACCACCGACACGGGCAGCGGCTCGGCGTTCCATTCCGGCAGCACCTCGACCAGCGAGCCGTCGGCGAGCAGCGGCCCGAGCCCTTCGCGCGGCGCCTGGATCAGCCCGAGGCCCGCCAGACAGCACGCGAGATACGCCTGCGAGCTGTTGACCGACACGACGCTGCGCATCTTGACCGCGTGCAGCCGGCCCGAATCCATATCCGCATATTCCCAGTCCAGCTCGCGGCCCGTGCGGCTCGAGAAATAGCCGACCGCGACGTGGTCCGGCAGCTCGTCCGGCGAGCGCGGCGTGCCGTGCCGCTCGAGATACGCGGGCGCCGCGCAATTGATCTGCGCCAGTTCGCCGATGCGCCGTGCGACGAGCGACGTATCGGACATCGCGCCGACCCGCACCGCGCAGTCGATGCCGTCGGCGACGAGGTCGACGAAGCGGTCGGTCGTGCCGATCACGACGCGCAGGTCGGGGTAGCGCGCGTGGAAACCCGGCAGCGCCGGAATCACCTGGTTCAGCGCGAAGCGTTCGGGCAGGTCGACGCGGATCGCGCCGCGCGGCGTCGTGCCGGCGTCCTCGAACAGCGTCTCCGCATCGTCCAGATCGGCCAGCAGCCGCATGCAGCGCTCGTAATAGGTCGCGCCTTCGGCCGTCAGCGCGACGCGCCGCGTCGTGCGCTGCAGCAGGCGGACCTTCAGGTGCTTTTCCAGATACTGGACGGCGTTGCTGACCGTCGGGCGCGGCAGTTGCAACTGCTCGGCCGCTTTCGTGAAGCTGCCGAGATGGGCGACGCGCGCGAAGATGCGCATTGCTTGCAGATGATCCATGCGGGGCGGGTGCGTGGGTGGAGGGGGAGCAGGCTCCATTGTTAATCAGCGTCGAATGGTTTGGTTGAGTGTTTCGCGTTTATCGCGCGCCGCGATGCGCCCAGAATCCGGCCTGTTCATTCATCACTCGAGGAAACGGATATGGAAACGCGTGAACTGGGTCGGACCGGCCCGCGGGTGTCGGCAATTGCGCTCGGCTGCATGGGGATGTCGGACTTCTACGGGCCCGCCGACCGCGACGAAAGCATCGCGACGCTGCACGCGGCACTCGACCACGGCATCACGATGCTCGACACCGGCGATTTCTACGGGATGGGCGACAACGAGATGCTGATCCGCGATGCGCTGCGCGGCCGGGCCCGCGACCAGGTGCTGATCAGCGTGAAATTCGGCGCGCTGCGCGATCCGGCCGGTGGGTTTGCCGGCTACGACGCGCGGCCGGTGGCGATCCGCAACTTCGTCGCGTACTCGCTGAAACGGCTCGGCACCGACTACATCGACATCTACCGGCCGGCGCGGGTCGATCCGGCGGTGCCGATCGAGGAGACGATCGGCGCGATCGCCGATCTCGTGAAGGCCGGGTACGTGCGCCATATCGGCCTGTCGGAAGCCGGCGTGGACACGATCCGCCGCGCGGCCGCCGTCGCGCCGATCTCCGACCTGCAGATCGAGTATTCGCTGCTGTCGCGCGGCATCGAGGCCGGGATCCTGCCCGCGTGCCGCGAACTCGGGATCGGCGTGACGGCCTACGGCGTGCTGTCGCGCGGGCTGCTGGGCGGACGCTGGAGCACGGCGCGGGAAGGCGAGCGCGATTTCCGTGCGGCGAGCCCGCGCTTCCAGGGCGAGAACCTCGCGCACAACCTCGCGCTCGTCGATGCGCTGCGCGCCATCGCCGACGAGAAGGGCAGCAATCCGGCGCAGGTCGCGATCGCGTGGGCGCTGTCGCGCGGCGGCGATATCGTGCCGCTGATCGGCGCGCGCAAGCGCACGCAACTTCAGGATGCGTTGCAGGCGATTAGGATGCAACTAACGGTCAATGACATCGCCCGCATCGAAGCGGCGGTTCCCGCCGGGGCGGCTGCCGGTGAGCGTTATCCGGCCGCACAGATGGCGCACCTCGACAGCGAGCAGGTGCGGGGGGCACCTCACGGGGACTGATCGGCGCGGATCGGCAATGGTTTCGGTGCAGGCTCCGTATTCGGCTCGAATCTGAGGGCTGGGGCTGGGGCTGAGGCTGGGGCTGGAGCTAGGGCTGGAGCTAGGGCTAGGGCTGGGGCTGGGGCTGGAGCTAGGGCTAGGGCTGGGGCTGGGGCTGGGGCGGGGCTGGGGCTGAGGCGGAAGCGGGGCCGGCAACCCTGATTGAAGTGCATGGCCGGCCTGGCCCGACTTGACGCCGGCGGCGCGTTTTGCGCTGGCCCGCAACGCGCCAGCCCATCGGCACAATCGCGCCGCCGCCCCATCCGGCAAGCCCTAGCCAGCCTCAGGCAAAACCAGATGGCGAGCGGCGCGATCGGAGTTCACCATCGGCGCCGTACTCAACCGGACGGAACGCCTTTCATGCAAGTTCATACGCTGACGATCATCGCGGTGGTCTTCCTGCTGGCCGGCGCGGTCAAGGGGATGATCGGGCTCGGGCTGCCGACGATCGCGATGGGGCTGCTGACGCTCGCGATGCCGCCGTCGGCCGCCGCGAGCCTGCTGCTCGTGCCGTCGTTCGTCACCAATGTGTGGCAGTTGTGGCTCGGCCCGTCGTTCGGGCCGCTGCTGCGCCGGCTGTGGCCGCTGCTCGCCGGCCTGACGATCGGCACGCTGACGGGCGGGCTGCCCGCGCTCGCGGCCGGCAGCACCTGGACGCATGCGGCGCTCGGCGTGGTGCTGATCCTCTACGGGCTGTGGGGGCTGGCCGCCGCGCGGCTGCCCGCGCCGGGCCGCCATGAAAAATGGCTGTCGGCCGGGGTCGGCTACCTCACGGGTGTCGTGACGGCCGCGACCGGCGTGTTCGTCGTGCCGGCCGTGCCGTACCTGCAGGCGCTGCGGCTGTCGAAGGACGACCTGATCCAGGCGCTCGGGCTGTCGTTCACCGCATCGACGATCGTGCTCGGCCTGCAGTTGCGCGTGACGGGCGCACTGGAGACGGTCGATCTCGGCGTGTCGGCGCTCGCGCTCGTACCGGCGCTGGCGGGCATGGTCGGCGGGCAATATGCTCGGCGCGTGATGAGCGAGAAGGCGTTCAAGCGCTGCTTCTTCGTCGGGCTGATCGCGCTCGGCGCGTATATGGCGGCTTCGGGGTGGCTGTAAGCGGGCATCGCTGACGAGCGCGATGCCCGCTGTCCGCTGTCCGTGACGCGCCCGAGGCCGGTTTCGACAACCGCGGCCTTCGGGCGCGTTCACCGGACGTGGGGCACCTCGCTCAGGCCGGGTCGGCGTACTTCAGCGTCCAACCGAACGTGCGGGTCGCGCCCGCGCCGAGGGCAAACGGCTTCGTCGTGCAGGCGAAGTTCGAATGCAGCTGGCCGACCGGCGTCGTCGACAGCGGATTCGTCGTGCCGTTCGCCGTGTCGAAGGCCGACAGCGCGCAGGTGTCGAAGCCGGACGCCGCATAGCCGGTCGCGGCGCTGTTCGCGTAGGTCACCGACACGCCGTCGCCGTTCGCCTGCGTCGACGCGAAATCCGCGAACGACGTGAAGTCCGTCTCGACCGACAGGTTGCCGGTGAGCGAGCTCGTGCTCAGCGTGTCGCTGCGTGCGACCGAGCCGTGCGCGAACGTCAGCACCGTATGCACCTGCAGGTCGAGATCCGTCGTGTACGCCGCATTCTTCGACGCGAGCCGGAACTTCGCGGTATCGAACGACACGATCACCTGCCCGTTGGTTTGCTGGACGTTCAGGTTCTTGTAGTACGTGACGGGGATGTAGGTCTTCCCGTTGTACGACACCTGCGGCACCAGCAGCGCGTAGCCGAGATCGGTCGTGCCGTAGATCAGCTTGTCGGAGAACGGCACCGGGTAGTATGGCGTGTACGAGTTGTAGTCGGGCGCCTGGCTGAGGTTCAGGTTGATCACGCGCCGGCCGTCGCGCACGGTAACGAGCGCCGCGCTGTACGGATGCGCGGCGTCGCCCGGCTGGTTGTACCAGGTGAGCGTGTAGTGCGGCAGCGCGTCGAGCCACGCGTTGTAGTCCGTGTCGGCCATCGGCGCCTTGCCGCCGAAGCCGAGCTTGTTCCACCACGCGTTCACGTACAGGTATTGGTGCAGCAGGCTGAAGTTCTCACCCATCACGCGCGGCTTGCCGCGATACGCGTCCGTGCCGCGGCCCTTGACCCACATGTTCACCGACGGCGTCGGCAGCGACGGGTCGTACCAGTATGTGTCGAAACGCTGCGCGGCCTGATAGATGAACTTGTATGCAACCTGCTTCTCCTGGTCGGTCAGCACGCCGGCGTTGGCCGCGGCCGTCAGCACCTCCATGAACGCCGAATCGCCGTACGGGCCGATCGAGCGGCCGTAGTTGAAGCCCTGGCCGTTCGCGTTCAGCTGCGGCAGGATCAGGTCGACCGACTTGCGCAGATAGCCCTTCAACTCGGGCGTGAGGTTCGCCTCGTTGCCCATCTCGAACGTGCGCTCGGTCACTTCGCCGATCAGCAGCGTGCTGTAGCGGTCGAAGCGAGCCTGGTCGTAGTAGGTCGTGTGCGTGTTCGACGCTTCGTCCGAGAACCCGCCCGACGAGTCGTTGCGGATATGGTTCGTGAGCGTGTACAGCAGCGCGTCGCGCGCGCCCATCGTCGCGACCGACGGATCGGTCTTCGATGCAAACGACGGGCTGCTCCAGCCGAGCTTCTGGCGCAGCCCGGCGATTCCGTAGGACACCGCATAGTAGTTCTGCGCGGTGTTGAGCGATGCGATGTCGATCGGCGTGCCGGCGGCGGGGCACGTATCGGTCTTGCCGCTCGCATCGGGGCCGAACATGTCGCAGAAGGTGAGCCGCCGCTGCAGGGTCGCGAGCATCGCGTCGCTGAAGACTTCGTTGAGCATCCCGTGCGCCTTCAGGTTGTTCAGCGCGACGAGGTAGTAGTACTCGCCCCAGGACGTATTCGCATACGTGTAGTTGCTGCCCGACTGCGCCATCATCGCGGTCGTGATCGTCTGGTACGTCGCGAGGTAGCTGGCGTATTGCGGATCGTTCTTCGACTTCATGTCGATCAGGATGTACGACAGGCCGAGCGCGAGCTTGCCCGGCAGGAATTTGTCGCCGGTGTTCGTGTCGAGCACGTGAACCGGCGTGCCGTCGCCGAGATCCATCACGACCTGCGTGAAGTCGGGCGATTTCCGGATCAGGTCGAACAGTGCGCGCATCTGGCCCATCATCGTGACCGGAATGTTCGCGCCGGCCGGCACGCTGGTGTCGGGCGCGCCGTAGACGAGCGCCTGCAGCGAGTTCGACGCGAGCGTCGGTGTCGTGGACGGGGGCGGCGAAGATGACGACGGTGGCGGCGTGTCGGTCACGTCGTTGCCGCCGCAGGCGCTGACGAACAGGACGGAAAGGGCGCTGAGCGCGGCGCCGAGCGCGAATCTGCTGCGCGGATGCATTGTGTCTCCAGTTTTGAATAGTGATGAAGCACGGGCGGGTGTAGCCGTGCCGCGCTCGATGCCCGTACCCGGCCGCCGTCTCGCAACCCTGATCCCTGAAGACGGACGGCCTGAATCACTTGTCGAGCGGGCAAGCGTTCTCCCTGCACGGGCCGTGACCGGCGTCGCGCGGATGTATTGGAAAACGTTTTCCAAATTTAGGCAGCCATCGGCGTGATGTCAATGAACTTTCACGTCGGAAGGGGCGGGAAAAACCCGGATGGTGGGAAGGCGGGAGTGAAGGGGAGGAACGGAATATTGCAGAATTTACCGGGATTTCTTCTTGGTAACGCAGGGTGCGGCGAAGGATGTCGATGCGGAAACGACGGCCGGAAGGAATGTCCGCCGATGCGGGTTCGATGGATTTGTAAAGAAAACGTTATCCATAAGAATCGGGATGAATTCGACGGACATCGGGGCGCGATGGCGACCGGCAACCACGCCGTTCCGTCGAGCCTAAAGCTGTGCCTCGATCGCGGCCTTGTCGATCACCGACCAGACCTGGCGGATCTTGCCGTCATGAAACTCGTAGAACACGTTCTCGCAGAACGTGACCTTCCGGCCGTCGACGGCGAGCCCCATGAACGTCCCGCTCGGCGAACAGGCGAAGCGCAGCCGGCATGCGATGCGCGGCGGCTCGCACACGAGCAGCCGGATGTCGAAACGGAGATCGGGAATGTCGCGGAAGTCCTGTTCCAGCATCGCGCGGTAACCGGCGAGGCCGAGCGGCCGGTCGTTGTGAATCACGTTATCGGAGACGTATTCGCCGAGCGCCGGCCAGTCCTGCCGGTTCAGGCAGTCGATGTACGCGCGGTAGCGGGTTGCAAGATCGGTGTCGGTCATGGCCGTGCCTCCTTGTATCGACGGGATGAGTCGGATGCGGCGCGCGTCACCGCGGCGCGGTTTCGCCGGACAGGAACGCGACGAACTCCCGCGTGTACTTCGGCAGCGCATCGAACGACCGCGCGCACAGCTTCAGCCGACGATGGCTCCACGCATCGGACAGCTCGACGAGCCGCACGTCCATCGTCTGCATCGCGCGCTCGGCCGCATGACGCGACACGATGCCGATGCCCACCCCGCTCGCGATCACGCGGCAGATCGCATCGAAGCTCTTCAACTGCACGCGATAGCGGATTCGCTTGCCGAGCGCGCGCGCCTGGTCGGCGAGATGCACCTGCAGCGCGCTGCCGTCGGTGAGGCCGATGAAGTCGGCATCGGCGATCGAGTCGAATGCGACCTTATCCTGCGACGCGAGCGGATGCGTGGCCGGCACGACGACGATCAGCCAGTCCTCGCGGAACGGTTTCTGTTCGAGCCCGCCGAGCCCGACCGAATCGGCGACGATACCGACCTCGGCCGTCTTGTTGCGGATCGCATGCACGATCTCCTGGCTCGAGCGCTCCTCGACGCTGATCGACAGCTTCGGATGATGCGGCAGGTAGTCGGCCAGCGCGTCGGGCAGGTATTCGCTCAGCGACGCCGTGTTGCACAGCAGCCGGATATGCCCGCGCAGCCCCTGGCCGTATTGCTGCAGCTCGCCGCGCATGTGGTCGATCTGCTGCAGCACGGTGCGCGCGTGGTGTTCGAGCGCGCGGCCGGCATCGGTGGCCTGCGCGCCCGACTTGGTCCGGTGCAGCAGCGGCACGCCGAGCTCGTCCTCCATGCCGCGGATGCGCTCGCTCGCGGCCTGCAGCGTGATGTGGGTCCGCTCGGCGCCGCTCGTGATCGTGCCGGCCTCGCAGATGTTCAGGAAGAGCCGCAGGTCGGTCAGGTCGAAGCGCATGATGGGTGGGGCGATCGTATTGGAATGGCCGATAAGTTAGCAGGGAACCGAGGCCCGGGTCTCAGGCACAGCTTGAGGCCCGATTCGTCGGTTCCGCATTTTCGGGGCGCGATCGATGGCGGATCATGGCCGCACATCAACCGGGGAGCCTGTCATGCAGATCGATCCGTCGTGGGGCGTGTCGTTCAAGATCGCGTTGCACGTGCTGTTCCTGTGCATCGGCATCGCGTGGGCCGGTTCCGAACTCGCCGCGTGGTTGCGTTGAACGTCGCGGCGATCGCCGCCTCGTGCCTATTGAAAACAAATCCGCCATAGTTTTCCGAGACGAAAATTCTTCCGCTTTCCTGCAAAAAGACCATCAAGTTTTCCTGAATCGGACCGTATTACCGGTAGCGAATGCCGGCCGGCATCCGGTTCGTGATCGTTTGTCATCATTGTTTGCATCCGGTTACACGTCGGCCGTTCCGTTTTTGAGATGCTTGAAAGATTGTCAAACCGGAGTCGGATCGTCCATGAAAACGCGCGAGATTCACCGCAACGCGGCGTGGCTGCCAGGCCTGGCAGCCGTGCTCGTCATGGCCGGTTGTGCAAGCACGCAGTCCGTTCCGCCGAGCGACACGCTGGCGGGACAGCCTTCGCCGTCGAGCCAGCCCGCCGCTGCGCCGTCGGCCAATACACCGCCGCCGGCGCCGATTCTCGTCGCGCAGAAGTACGTCGTGAAGCGCGGCGACACGCTGACGGGCATTGCGTCCGCGAACGGCTGCAGCGTTGCCGACCTGCGCACCTGGAACAAGCTGGGTGCGAACGGCAGGCTGCGCATGGGGCAGGTGCTGCGCATCGTCAAGCAGCAGCCATTGCCGGCGCCGGGTGCACCCGGCACGCAGGTGGCCGCATCGTCGGCGTCGGGCAATGGCGCGGCGAGCAACCCGGCAGCTACGCAGACCATCGCGTCGAGCGCGAGCGACCGTCAGGTCGTCAAGGAAACGAAGCGGCATGCGGGCGGCGTCGCGCTCAAGTGGCCCGCGAGCGGCAAGATCGTCGACGGCTTCCGGCCGGGGCAGAACCGCGGCATCCAGATCGCCGGCCGGCCGGGCGACCCGGTCCGCGCCGCGGCCGACGGCCGCGTGATGTACGCGGGCACCGGCCTGAACGACTACGGCAGCCTGATCATCGTCCAGCACAACGCGGATTTCCTGACCGCCTATGCGCACAACCGCAAGCTGCTCGTGAAGACGGGCGACATCGTGCGCCAGGGCGACGAGATCGCCGAGATGGGCGACCTCGACAACTCGCGTGTCGCGCTGCTGTTCGAAGTGCGACGCGACGGCAAGCCGGTCAATCCGATGCCGTACCTGCCTTCGTCGCAAGGGTGAAGCCGGGCCGTTTCGCTGGAACGTCGCGGCGGTCGCTGCTACGCTAGGGTCTGTTCATGCAAGTCCCGCGCTTCGCGGGGCCGGCGGTCGTCTTTCGGGGATGCGCGGCGCAGGCCGTCGCGGGCCGGCCGCCGGCGTGAACGGGCACGCTTCTTCAACGCGTGCCCGAGCTGCTTCGTGCCACCGATTCCGACAGAACCCACGACATTCATGGAACACTCTCCGACACGCCGCTCGCTGTTGCTTGCCGCCGTTGCCGCGCCGTTCGTCGCCGCGTGCACGTCCGCGCCGGTCGCCGACCAGGGGCGCGCCCACACCGCCCAGGCTGAATTGACCGCGCTCGAGAAGGCCTCGAATGGCCGGCTCGGCGTCGCCGCGCTCGATACGTCGAACGGCGTGCGCATCGCGCACCATGCACGCGAGCGCTTTCCGCTGTGCGGCACGTATGCGGTCGCCGCGGCGGCCGCGATGCTCGCGCGCGGCTCGCTCGACGCGTCGCTGCTGCCGCGCCGCATCCTGTACCGCCGCTATGAAATCGTTGCGGGCTCGCCGATCACGGAAAGCCACGTCGACACGGGCATGACGATCGAGCAGCTGTGCGCGGCGATGCTGCAGTCCGGCGACAAGGGCGCCGGCAACCTGCTGATGGGCGTGCTCGGCGGCCCGCAGGCCGTGACGGCGTTCGTGCGTGGGAGCGGCGACATGTCGTTCCGCCTCGATCACTGGGAGCCCGAACTGAACAACGCCGCGCCCGGCGACGAACGCGATACATCCACGCCGGTCGAGATGGTCGACACGCTGCAGCGGCTGCTGCTCGGCAACACGCTGCAGGAGCCGCAGCGCGCGCAACTGACGGAATGGATGGTCGGCGGCGCGCGCGGCGCGACCGGCATCGCGGCGGGTGTGCCGCCCGGCTGGCGCATCGCGGACAAGGCCGGCACGGGCGGTTACGGCACGACGACCGACGTCGCGGTGCTGTGGCCGCCGTCGCGTGCGCCGATCGTGATGGCCGTGTCGTTCACGCAGCCGCAGGCCGCTGCAGCGGCCCGCGCGGACGTCGTCGCGTCGGCGGCGCGCATCGTGGCGGGCGCGCTCACCGCGACGGCCTGAGCGTCCCGCGCCTCGCGCAAAGCCGGCGTTTGGCTTATCGTGTCGGACAGTGCGCGCCGGGGTCGGCGCGCGGTCCCTCCGCGCCGTTTTTCCGTTTGCCTTCTTCATGCGCCGACTTCCGCCCCTGCATGCGCTGCAGATCTTCTCGACGGTGGCCCGCCACCGCAGCTTCACGCGCGCGGCCGAGCAGCTGTGCATCACGCAGGGCGCGGTAAGCCGGCAGATCCAGACGCTCGAGGCGCATTACGGTTTCCCGTTGTTCAAGCGGCATGCGAAGGGCCTCACGCTGACGGCGGAGGGCGAGCAGTTGCTGCCGGTGGTCAACGAGAGCTTCGCGCGGATCGAGGACATTTCGATGCGGCTCACGCGGCAGCGCACCGATCTCGCGCTGAAGGTGCCGACCTGCGTGATGCGCTGGATGCTGCCGCGCATCATGCGCTTCCAGGGCGAGCATCCCGATCTCCATGTGCAGATCACCACCGCGTGGCAGCACGTCGTCGATTTCTCGACCGAGCCGTTCGATGCGGCGGTCGTCTACGGCACGTCGCCGGGCGCCGGCGTGTTCGCGCTGCCGCTGTTCGACGAACGGCTGACGCCCGTCTGCGCGCCCGAATTGCGGCAGACGTCGCCGCTCGACGCGGTCGGCGATCTCGCACGCCATACGTTGCTGCATCCGACGCGTGACCACCGCGACTGGCGCGCGTGGCTCGATCATGCCGGCGAGCGCGGCGTCGATCCCGCGCGCGGGCCGACGTTCGACACGCTCGATCTCGCGACGAACGCGGCGATGCAGGGCTTCGGCGTCGCGATCGGCGACGTGACGCTCGTCGACGACGACGTCAGCGCGCGCCGGCTGGAGCGCCCGTTCGATATCGTGCTCGAGACGGGCGCGCGCTACTTCTTCGTCTATCCCGAGAACATCGGCAACCAGCAGAAGATCCGCGCGTTCAGCGACTGGATCGCGCGCCATCGCGATTGACCGGCGACCACGCAGGTACGCCGAACCGGCGCGCGGAATGCGTTGGATCCCGCGCCGGCGGACGGCTTTACTGGTACGTCACGACGGCGATCATCGGCGCCTGGTTGTTGCCCGGACGGTTCGGTAAAACGATTGCGCGCGAGGCCTGAGTAAAGGTCGTGGTCTTGATGGCCTGCTGGCTCGCCGCGTCGACGAACGCGATCTGGCCGTAGGCCGGGCGCGGACAATCGGGGCGCACGTGCCCACGGGCGGGATCGGCCGTATCGACCGCGAACGAGCACGGCGGCTCGACGATCATGCCGGAGAAGGTGATGACGCCGGACGCGCCGGCGGCGAAGGACGAGGAAGTGGCCAGAAGCGAAGCAGCCAGGACGAACGAGGCGGCGATAGGGCGGTGCTTCATGACAGGCTCCAGAGAGGAAGCGCGTCGCAGCGGGGCCGCTCGGGTGGCAGTCCGTCTAACGCTGCGATGCTGTATGCGTAAACGGCAAAACCATCGAAACTCTTGAGTGGAAAATTACCAATTTGGGATAGGGGCAAACGATTTCGTATTGCTGAATTCAATCTATGCCTGATTTGCGAGATATCAAATCAGGGTAATGCCGGTGGTGTACGCTCGACCGGAAAGCGGACGTTCGATGCCGGTCGTCACGACAGGTCGTTGCGAAGTCAACGAGTTTGCGGATCGTGGAAGCGGTGCGCAGGTGAATATCGGCGATCCAAAAGAAAACGGCCGCTCGTTTCCGAGCGGCCATTTTGCGTTGAAGCGGAACGTGCGTCGTTCAGGCCGTGCGCTTGCGTACCGCGCCGACGACCACGAGCAGCACGATCGCGCCGATGATCGACGCGATCCAGCCTGCGCCCTGGCCCGGTGCGTACCAGCCGGCGGCGCGGCTGACGTAGCCGGCGACCAGCGAGCCGACGATGCCGAGCACGATGGTCATCAGGATGCCCATCTTGTCGTCGCCGGGCTTGAGCGCGCGGGCGAGGAGGCCGACGATGAGCCCGACGACCAGGGTTTCGATGAATTGCAGCATGAACGCCTCCCTATTGCGGTTGAGCTGTTGACGAAAGAAAGTTGACCCGTGCGGCGCACGAGGGTTCCATGCGCGGCAGGGCGGCGCGTGGCGTGCCGAGTATCGCACGCCGGCACGGCGCGCAGATGTCAGGCCGCCGGCGCGCCCGCCACCGGGTCGAGACGGCGGTAGCCTTCGGTCGCGTTCAGCAGCGTGCGCGTGTAGTCGCGCGCCACCTGCCCGGCGCGCACGTCCTCGATCCGGAGCTGCTCGACGATCTGGCCATGCTGCATCACCGCGACGCGCTGGCACAGGAAGCCGACCACCGCGAGGTTGTGACTGACGAGGATCATCGTCAGGTTGCGTTCGCGATGCAGGCGGCGCAACAGGTTCAGGATCTCCGCCTGCACCGATACGTCGAGCGCGGACGTCGGCTCGTCGAGCAGCAGCACGCGCGGCTCGACGATCAGCGCGCGCGCGATCGCGACGCGCTGCCGCTGGCCGCCCGACAGCTGGTGCGGATAGCGGAACCGGAACGCGGGGCCGAGGCCGACCTCGGACAGCGCGCGGGCGATGCGCGCATCGGTGTCGCCGATGCCATGGATCGACAGCGGCTCGCGCAGCGTCTGGTCCACCGTGAAGCGCGGATGCAGCGATGCGTACGGATCCTGGAACACCATCTGCACGTGACGGCGAAAGGCGCGATCGGGCGTGCCGCCCACCGGCCGGCCGTCGATCGACAGGCTGCCGGACGCGAGCGGCACGAGGCCCGTCAGCGCGCGCAGCAGCGTCGACTTGCCGGAACCCGATTCGCCGACGAGCCCGAACACCTCGCCGTCGCGCACCGCGAAGCTCGCGTCGCGCACGGCGTCGACGTGACCCGTCCGGGTCGGGAAACGGATCGATGCGTGATCGACGTCGATCATCGTGCGGCCTCCTGTCGATCGGCGGGCGCGCCGGCAGGCGGCGCGGGTTCGAGCCACGCCGGATCACGCCGCAGCACGGGCAGTTCGTCCGGCGGGTTCGCGAGCGGCGGGTTCGCCGCGAGCAGCCCGCGCGTATAGGGATGGGATGCGTCGCGCAGGTCGCGCGCGGCGCAGGTTTCGACCACGCGGCCCGCGTACATCACCGCGACGCGATCGCAGAACGACATCACGAGCGGCAGGTCGTGGCTGATGAACATCAGGCCCGTGTCGTGTCGCGCGATCATCGCGTCGAGCACGGCGAGCACCTGCATCGACACGGCGACGTCGAGCGCGGACGTCGGCTCGTCGGCGATCAGCAGGCGCGGGCCGGTCGACACCATCATCGCGATCATCACGCGCTGGCCCATGCCGCCCGACAACTCGTGCGGATACGCATCGGCGACGCGCGCCGGGTCGCGGATCTGCACGGCCGCGAGCGCGTCGACGATCCGTTCGCGCAGCGCGCGGCCGCGCAGGCCCGGCTCGTGCAGCCGGAACGCCTCGCCCATCTGCTTCGCGACCGTCATCACCGGGTTCAGCGAATATTTCGGGTCCTGCAGGATCATGCCCATCTGGCTGCCGCATAGCCGCCGGCGTTCGCCCGGCGGCATCGCGAGCAGGTCGTGGCCCGCGAAGCGCATCGTGCGTGCCGACCAGCGCGCGGCATCGGGCAGCAGGCCGAGCAGCGCGCGGCCCGTCAGCGACTTGCCGGAGCCCGATTCACCGACGATGCCGAGCCGTTCGCCGGGCGCGAGCGTCAGCGACAGGTCGCGCACGGCGTCGGTGACGGTGCCGTCGTGGCCGCGAAAGCCGATCTTCAGGCCGTCGATCTCGCAGAGCGGTGCGGGCGAGGGGGCGGGATTCATCGGCATGTCACGCTCCATGGCGGGGATCGAAGACGTCGCGCAGCCCGTCGCCGAGCAGGTTGAACGCGAGGCTCACGAGCAGGATCGCGCAGCCGGGCAGCGTCGCGACCCACCACGCGTCGAGCAGCACGTTGCGCCCCGACGCGACCATGAAGCCCCACTCGGGGCTCGGCGGCTGCGCGCCGAGGCCGAGGAAGCCGAGGCCCGCGACGGTCAGGATGATGCCGGCCATGTCGAGCGTCGCGCGCACGATCACCGACGACATGCACAGCGGCATGATGTAGCGCAGCAGGATGCGCGGGCCCGACGCGCCCTGCAGGCGCGCGGCGTGGATGAAGTCGGCCTGCGCGATGCGGATCGTCTCGGCGCGCGCGAGCCGCGCATACGCGGGCCACGCGGTGATCGAGATCGCGACGACCGCGTTGATCACGCCCGGCCCGAGCGCGGCGGCGAACGCGAGCGCGAGCACGATCTTCGGGAACGCGAGCGCGATGTCGGTGATGCGCATCAGCACGCTGTCGACGAAGCCGCCGCAGTAGCCGGCCGTCGTGCCGATCAGGAGGCCGATCGGCACGACGATCACGACGACGAGGATGGCGATGCCGAGCGTGAGGCGCGAACCGGCGATCAGCCGCGAAAGGATGTCGCGGCCGAGCTGGTCGGTGCCGAGCCAGTGCGACGGCGAGCCGGGCGGCAGCAGCCGGTCGGACAGCACCTGGCGCAGCGGGTCGTGCGGCATGATCAGCGGGCCGACGATCGCGACGACGATCAGCGCGACGAGAATCGCGAGCCCGAACAGGTTGAGCGGATTCGCGGCGAAACGACGCCAGCGCCGGTACGCGAGGCCGAGTGCGGCCTGCGAGCGCGATGCGGGCGCGTCGGAGAGAAGCCACGCACGCAGGGTGAGACGCTCGGCATTCATGACTGGACGACCTTCGGCATGGGCGATGAAAGAAGCGGAGTGGAAGCGGTCATGTCGTGGCGGCCCTCAGCGCGCACGCGGATCGAACACGCGGTACAGCGCGTCGGTCAGCAGGTTGACGGTGATGAACATCGCGCCGATCACGAGCGTCGCGCCGAGCACCGCGTTCATGTCGGCGTTCAGCAGCGCGCCGGTCAGGTACGAGCCGAGCCCGGGCCACGCGAACACGATCTCGGTCAGCACCGAGCCTTCGAGCAGGTTGCTGTACGTGAGCGCGATCACGGTGAGCAGCGGCACCATGATGTTGCCGAACGCATGCCGCCAGATCACGCGCCGTTCCGACAAGCCCTTCGCGCGCGCGGTGACGATGTATTCCTGGCTCAGCTGGTCGAGCATGAACGAGCGCGTCATCCGGCTCAGGTACGCGACCGAGTAGTAGCCGAGGATCGCGGCCGGCAGCGCGATGTGCGACACCGCGTTGCGGAACACGTCCCACTCGCCCGCGAGCGCCGCGTCGATCAGCAGGCTGCCGGTGCGCGTGTCGACCATCCCGTCGTACACGGGATCGAGCCGGCCGGGCCCGCCGACCCAGTGCAGCCGCGCGTAGAACAGCAGCAGCCCCATCAGCCCGAGCCAGAACACCGGCACCGAATTGCCGATCAGCCCGACGAAGCGCGCGACGTGGTCGATCGGCCGGTTGTGCTTCACGGCGGCCGCGACGCCGAGCGGCACGCCGATCGCGATGCCGATCAGCGTCGCGATCGTCGCCAGTTCGAGCGTGGCCGGGAACACGCGCTTGATGTCGTCGAGCACGGGGTTCGCGGTCAGCAGCGACATGCCGAGATTGCCGTGCAGCACGTCGCGCGCATAGATCAGGAATTGCGTGGCGAGCGGCTTGTCGAGGCCGAGCGCGATGCGCTCGGCCGCGTACGCGTCGGCTGACGCGCGATCGCCGAGGATCGCGAGCACGGGGTCGATCGGCACCTTGCGGCCGATCACGAACGTCAGCGCGAGCAGCCCCGCGAACGTGACGGCGAGCGTGAGTGCCCAGCGCAGCACGCGCAGGGCCCAGCGCACGGCCGGGCGCCGCGCGGGCAGCGTGCGCAGTGCTTCGAGGGAGGAGGCGGGTGTCGACATGCGGCGAATCTTATTGCTTCTTCAGGTTGCGGTACGACACGAGATCGTTGATCGGCCCGACTTCGAGCCCGCTCACGCCGGGCCGCGTCGCGACCTGCGCGACTTTCTCGAACATGATCACGAACGGCGAGCGCGCGAGCATCTCCTTCTGCATCGCCTGGTACCGTTGCGCGCGTTTCGCGGTGGTCGGTTCGGAGAGCGCGGCGTCGGTTTCCTTCGTCAGTTGCGGGATGTCCCAGCTGTTGCGCCAGGCCAGCATTTTATAGCTCGACTTGTCGGAATTGTCCGGGTTCCATGCAAAACCCTGCGCGTTGCTGTGCGGATCGATGTAGTCGGCCGACCATTCGCCGATGTAGATGTCGTGCTGGCGCGCGCGGTATTTCGCGAGCGTCTGCTTGTTGTCGCCGGGGATCAGCTGCACCTTGATGCCGGCCTGCGCGAAGTTCGCCTGCACGGCCTGCGCGATTTCGGTGTACGGATAGTCGTTGCGCACGTCCATCGTCACCGAAAAACCGTTCGGCACGCCGGCCTTCGCGAGCAGCGCCTTCGCCTTCGCGACGTCGAGCTTGTACGGGTTCGCGTTCAGCGTGCCGAGGAAGCCTTCGGGCAGGAAGGTCTGGTGCACCTTGTAGGTCGTCTTCACCACGTTGCCCTGGATGCCCGCATAGTCGACCAGCCATTTCAGTGCTTCCTGTACCTCCGGTTTCGCGAGCGTCGGGTTCTTCGTGTTCAGGCCGAGATACAGCAGCGTCGCCTGCGGCGAGGCCGACACCTTCGCCTTGCCGGATTTCACGACCGACGCCAGATCGTCGGGGCTCAGGTCGCGCGCCGCGTCGACGTCGCCGTTTTCCAGCAGCAGGCGCTGGCTTGCCGCTTCGGGTACATGGCGCAGCACGATGCGCTTCATCGCGAGCGGCAGACGGTAGCCATCGAAGCGTTGCAGCACGACGCTGTCGCCGGCCGTCCATTTCACGAGCTTGTAGCCGCCGGAGCCGGCTTCGTTGGTCTTCAGCCAGGCGTTGCCGAAATCATTGCCCTGCTGGTGCGACAGCAGCAGCTTCTTGTCGACCACCGATGCGGGCCACGAGCCGAGCACGTTCAGCACGAAGGTCGGTGCGTACTTCTGGTCGGTCGTGACCGATACCGTCAGGTCGTCGAGCTTCTTCACGTTGGCGACGACGTTCGCCTTCGTGAGCCCGATGCCGGTCAGCACGGCGGCCGGGCCCTTGTCGAGCAGCACCGCGCGCTGGATCGACCAGGCGACGTCGTCGGCCGTCAGCGGGTTGCCCGAGTGGAACTTGAGGCCGGGGCGCAGCTTGAACGTGTAGGTCAGCCCGTCGGTGCTCACCGTCCACGACTGGGCGACGTCGCCGTTGAATTTCGACGGATCGCGCAGATCGACGCGCACGAGCCGGTCGTACGTGTTCGCGACGTATTCCTCCGGCACCAGCTCGTAGATCTCGCCCGGGTCCAGCGTCGTGAATTCGTCGAGCAGCGTGGCCATCACGAACATGTCCTTCGGCGTTTCCGCGCGCGCGGCGGAAAGCGGAACGGCGGCGAGAACGGACGCGGCGGCCAGCGCCGCGACGAGCCGGGATGTCAGCAATTTCATGTGCGCTCCATCTGTCGTTGAGATCGTTGAAGTCGTCGAACGTGAACGGTGAGGGAAATACGTCGGGCCATCACATCAGGTGCCACGGGCCGCTGTCGGCGTTGTCGATCTGCGGCAGCGCGCGCGAGCCCGGCAATTCGTAGTGCCACCACTCGCTGTCGATATGCGCGAAGCCGGCCGCGTGCATCACGCCGAGCAGCAGCAGGCGGTTGCGCTGCACCGCTTCGGGCAGCCCCGCGTGGAAGTGGCCGGAGGCGGCGACCATCTCGTCGAAGCCGGTGCCCATGTCGAGCGGCGCGCCGTCCGCGCCGACGAGCGTCAGGTCGAGCGCGGTGCCGCGGCTGTGATTCGAGCCGCGACCGAGATCGGCGATGAAGTTCGGATCGGGCAGGAAATCCCACAGCACCTGCTGCGCCTGCGGCGGCCGGTACGCGTCGTAGATGCGCAGCGTGAAGCCGGCTTGCGCCGCGATGTTCACCGCGCGGCGCAGCGCGGCTTCGGCCGGCGCCAGCAGCAGGCAGTGCGCGCGGCGGTAGATCGGCTTGCCCGTCAGGTTGCGGTCGGTCGCGTAGACGAGATCGATGTCGACGCGATGCGTGGCGGGCGTGATTTCAACGAGACGGTGAGCGTTCATCGGCGGTTCGGAAGGCACTCGCATTCAGGATTCGAATTGATCGAACGTGCGCTGCAGTTCGCGGTTGCGCGCGACGCGCCGGTCGATTGCCGGGCCGAGGCGGTCGACCACGGCCGTGATCAGCAGGTTGAACAGGCAGGTGAGCGGCGCGAGCGAATCCCAGAACTGGCCGACGTCGGTCTTCACCTGCAGCAGGTCGGCCGGCCAGTCGCGCGCCCACGGGCACGAGAGATCGGTGACCAGCGCGAACGGCTGCCCGCGCTCGGCGGCCGCCTGGCAATAGCGGCGCGCGCTGCGCGAATACGCGCGTGTATCGGTGACGATGCAGTACGGCCGCTCGAATTCGGAGTTCAGCGAATCGACGTACGAGCCCGACTGGCCGTCCGAATAGAACACGCGCGGGCGCAGGTATTCGAGGTAGCTGCTGAATGCGTTGCTGATCCCGCGCGTCGACTGGATGCCGAGGATGAACACGGCGTCCGCCTGCGCGATCCGGTCGGCCACCTGCGCGAACACCGGGCCTTCGGCGAGCCGGTACACGTGGCGGATCGCATCGAGCTCGCGCTCGAGCGACGACGCGAGCGGCCGCTCGCGGCCGTTGCCGTCGGGTTCGGCCGGATGCGTGCCGGCGACGCGGCGGTATTCGTCGAGCCGGTCGGTGATCATCCACGGGCGGTCGCCGCCGCCGCGCAGTTCGCGCTTCAGGTCGTCGAGGTTGCGGTAGCCGACGCTGCGCAGGAAGCGCCCGACCGAGATGCCGCTGGTGCCGGCCTGCTGCGCGATCTGGTCGGCCGTCTCGAGCCCGAGCCGGTCGAGGTTCGCGAGCATGTAGCTCGCGATGCGCTTGGCGGTCGGCGTCAGCTCGGCATAGCGGGATTCGACGGTACGGGCAAACGCGCAGGTCATCGGCTGTTAGATCGTTGTCGTCTGATGATCGAATGTCATCCATCTAACAAAGCCAAAATCATCTGCGCCAGCGGATAAAAACTATGGTGTGAGGATAGGCGATAGGGGCGAGCGCGGGCATGAGCAGGGCGGCGGATTATTCCTGACAGGCATATTTTGCGTTTATGTCTGACAGGAATAATTTGCGTTTATGCCTGTCAGGAATATACTGCGTTTATTGTCTCCAGGAATCCACACCGTGAATTTCATCGTCAACACGCCCGCGCAACTGGGCGAGATTCTGTCGTCCGCGCGTCAGGCCAAGGGCCTGACGCAGGCCGAAGCAGCGATGCGGATCGGCGTGGGCCAGTCGCGCCTGTCGTTGCTCGAATCCACGCGTACCGAAAGCCTGTCGCTTAGCCAATTGCTCGAACTGACCGCGTTGTACGGTCTCGAGCTCAGCATCCGCACGAAGGACGGGCGCGGCTCCGCCGACGTCGAGTGGTAAGCGATGGGACGCAAATCGCATACTCGCGCATTGTCGATCTGGGCAAATGGCCAGAGGGTCGGCACCTGGCGGATCCCCGCGCGCGGCGACATGGAACTGCTGTACGACGCAGGCTGGAAGCAGTCGAGCGTCGGCCGCCCGTTGTCGCTGTCGTTGCCGTTTGGTGTCGGCGACGCGCCGCTGCGCGGTGAACGCATCAATCACTACTTCGACAACCTGCTTCCGGACAGCGACGTCATTCGGCGCCGCTTGGCCGCAAGGTTCGGCATAGCGACGACCGAGCCGTTCGATCTTCTCGCCGCGCTCGGCCGTGACTGCGCCGGGGCGGTGCAATTGCTCGGCGAAGACGACGTGCCGACCGGCCTGGATCGTATCGACGGCACGCCGTTGTCGGACGACGACGTTGCACGTGTGCTCGACCAGGCCAGCGGCGTGGTGGTCGCGGCCGGCGACGACGACGATTTCCGGCTGTCGCTGGCCGGTGCACAGGAAAAGACCGCGCTGCTGTTTCACGACGGGCGATGGATGCGCCCGCATGGCGCGACACCGACGACGCACATTCTCAAGTTGCCGCTCGGCCTGGTTGGCAACGAGCGGGCCGACCTCACGGCTTCAGTCGAGAACGAGTGGCTGTGTCTTGCGATCCTGCGCGCCTTCGGCCTGCCGGCCGCCAATGCGGAAATCGTGCAATTCGGCGCGTACAAGGTGCTGTCGGTCGAGCGTTTCGATCGCGTGTTGCATCGCGACGGCGGGTGGCTGTTACGGTTGCCGCAGGAGGATTTCTGCCAGGCGCTCGGCGTGCCGCCTCACCTCAAGTACGAGTCGCACGGCGGCCCCGGCGTGCCCGACCTGGCAAGTCTCCTGCGCCGTTCGGAAACGGCGCGGGAAGACCTCGACACACTGTTCGCGGCGCTGATCGTTTTCTGGATGCTCGCGGCGCCGGACGGGCATGCGAAGAATTTCAGTCTGCGCCTGCTGCCGGGCGGCCGCTTTCGCCTTACGCCCCTCTACGATGTGATGTCGATCTGGCCGGTCGAAGGCGACGGCGCGAACCAGTGGTCATGGCACAAGGCGAAGCTGGCGATGGCCGTGCACGGCAAACGCAAGCACTACGCGATGCGCGACATTACGCGGCGGCACTTCAGCGCGATGGCCGAACACTGCCTGCTCGGTGATATCGCGACGCCGATCGTCGAGCGGCTCATCGCCATGACGCCGCAGGTGATCGAATCTGTCGGTGCGGCGCTGCCTGCCGGTTTTCAGACGCGGGTCGCGGAACGCATTCTGGGCGGACTGCAGTTCGCCGCGCAACGGCTCGACGAAATGCCGCGGGAATGAAACGCATCCCGGACGGGTTACCCGGCGTTCGTTGTATTCGGATTCGCACGCTTTCGTTCAGATGATCAGTGATCCATGGCGATTGCGCGGCATTGCGATCATGCGTGACACTTTTCATCCTCTTCCTGTCGCCATTCCGGGCGTCGCCGCCGCGCCCGGTCGCATTTCCACCTCCACCTGACACGACCGATTCATCGGCATCGGCCGCCTGCACCCCGCATCTCATCACGCCTCAATCATTACAAAATTAAAGCGAATCAGATTAACTCATCAATTCAGGTTAATAATTCATTTAATTTTTAGATGAATATGGATTTAACTTGCGTCACGGGATGTTCGATTTTCGATAATCCGAAAAACGGCATGTGTTCCGTAAATGGAAATTCGCTCAATCGCAGGCATGAAGAGGAAATCATGACGAATCTTTCTCGACGCAAGATGCTGGCTGGAACGGCCGGCGCCATTGCCGCGGCGGGTATCGCCGTATCGGCCAAGGCTGCTTCGTTCGGTAATCCGGACCGCCCGCCGGAAGGCGCGGTGAATGCGCGCAACCGCCAGAGCCTGACCGACCCGGGGCCCCAAAACCCGGCAATCGTCAATCAATTCCCGTCCTTTCAGGATCCGCCGGCTACCGATATCAATGGGATGCCATTATTCTGGGCGTCATTCAATAACGCCCATAAACGCATTCAAAATGGCGGATGGGCACGTGAAGTCACGCAGGACGATTTTGCGATTTCCGAAACCATTTCCGGCGTCAACATGCGCCTCACACGCGGCGGCATTCGCGAGATGCACTGGCACCAGCAGGCCGAGTGGGCCATCATGCTCGACGGCCGCTGCCGGATCACGGTACTCGACGAACTCGGCAGGCCATCGGTGCAGGACGTGAAAACCGGCGATCTCTGGTATTTCCCGCCCGGTCTGCCGCATTCGCTGCAGGGCCTCGGTACCGACGGCGCCGAATTCCTGCTCGCGTTCGATAACGGCCGCGCGTCCGAATTCAACACGCTACTGCTGACCGACTGGATCGCGCACACGCCGCCCGACGTGCTTGCGCTCAACTTCGGCGTGCCGGCCGACGCGTTCAAGAACATTCCGCTCGACAACCTGTGGATCTTCCAGGGCGACGAACCGGGCCCGCTCGCGGAAGCCCAGCGCGCGTCGGCGTCGTCGGCCGGGGCGCCGCCGCATCCGTTCATCTTCTCGCTCGGCGACATGAAGCCGGTCAGGAAGACCCGCGGCGGCGAAGTGAGGATCGCGGACAGCACGAACTTCAACGTGTCGACCACGGTCGCGGCGGCGCTCGTCACCGTGCATCCGGGCGGCATGCGCGAGCTGCACTGGCACCCGAACGCGGACGAATGGCAGTACTACCTGCAGGGCGACGCACGGATGACCGTGTTCGACACGGGGCCGAAGGCGCAGACGGCCGACTTCCGCGCGGGCGACGTCGGCTACGTGAAGAAGAGCCTCGGGCACTACGTGCAGAACACCGGCAGCACCGATCTTGTGTTCCTCGAGATCTTCAAGACCGACCGCTATGCGGAAGTGTCGCTGTCCGACTGGCTCGCGCATACGCCGCCGCAGCTCGTCGAAGCGCACCTGAACGTCGCACCGGACGTGATCGCGCAGTTTCCGCGCAACCGTCCCGGCGTCGTGCCGCTGTAACGCCGCCGCCGTGGCCGGCAGGCGGCATGCCGGCCGTGGCGCCCGAACTTCAGGAAGCCTTCCTCATTCGAACGGAACCTCACCATGATTCCCGTCACGAGCAAACCTGCCGGCGGCTTCGCGCTGCCGGACCTGTCCACCGGGCACCCCGACGGCGCGGCGCGCGCCGCGCTGGAAGGGCGCCGCACCGGCGTCGCCGCGCTGCTGCCGTTCGTCGGCCCGGCCGTGATCGCGTCGATCGGCTATATGGACCCGGGCAACTTCGCGACCAACATCCAGGCCGGCGCCGCGTACGGCTACCGGCTGCTGTGGGTCGTGCTGGCCGCGAACGCGATCGCGATGCTGTTCCAGGCGATGTCCGCGAAGCTCGGCATCGTGACCGGCCGCAATCTCGCGGAGCTGTGCCGCGACTGCTTTCCCGCGCCGGTCGTGTGGGGCATGTGGGTCGCGTCCGAGATTGCCGCGATGGCGACCGACCTCGCCGAATTCCTCGGCGGCGCGCTCGCATTCGGGCTGCTGTGCCACCTGTCGCTGTTCGCGGGGATGATCGCGACGGCGCTCGCGACCGGCGCGATCCTCGCGCTCGAAAAGCGCGGCTTCCGGCCGCTGGAAGCCGCGATCGCGGCGCTGGTCGGCGTGATCGGCGCGTGCTATCTCGGCGAGCTGCTGATCGCGCCGCAGGACTGGCATGCGGCCGCGTTCCACCTGGTCGTCCCGCAGATTCCGGATCACGCCGCGCTGACGATCGCGGTGGGGATCATCGGCGCGACGATCATGCCGCACACGCTGTATCTGCATTCGGGTCTCACGCAGGATCGCACCGCGCCGCGCGACGACGCGGAGCGGCGGCGGCTCGTGCGCTTCTCGAACCGCGAGGTCGTCGTCGCGCTCGGGCTGGCCGGGTTCGTGAATCTCGCGATGGTGATGATGGCGTCGTCGGCGTTTCACGCGAGCGCGCCGGGCATGACCGACATCGGCGACGCGTATCACACGCTGATCCCGGTGCTCGGGCCGGCGGCCGGCGCGCTGTTTCTCGTCGCGCTGCTGACGTCGGGCGTGTCGAGTTCGGTGGTCGGCACGATGGCCGGGCAGGTCGTGATGCAGGGTTTCATCCACCGCCGCATGCCGGTCTGGGTGCGGCGCGCGGTGACGGTCGTGCCCGCGTTCGCGGTGGTCGCGGCCGGCTGCGATGTCACGCGCGCGATGGTCGCGAGCCAGGTCGTGCTGAGTTTCGTGCTGCCGCTGCCGATGATCGCGCTGCTGTTGCTGTCGGCGCGCACGGACGTGATGGGCGCCTACGCGATGCGGCCGCCGCTGCGGATCGTCGCCGGCGCGGCGACGGTCGTGATCGTCGGGTTGAATGCGTACCTGGTGTGGGCGGCCTTCAATTGAACGGCCGCGGGCCGGCCGCCTACTGCTGCATGTCCGGCGCCTCGCGAAGCCGCCAGATCACGTTGCATTGCTGGCCGCCGAGGCTCGTCGAGCGCAGCGTGATGACGGTGCCGGCCACGACCTGATACCAGAAGTGCGCCATCAGCTCGGTGCCCTTGCGTTGCGCCTGCCCGTCGACCAGCACCTCGCACAGCAGCGGCGACGGCGAGCCGGACGGATGCGTGACGTAGACGTTCAACCGCGCGATGTCGCGGGTCGCGGTGAGCACGATTTCGTGGTTTCCGCTGCCGACCAGCATCGTGCCGCCGGGTTCGTCGATCGCCTGCAGATAGGCGCCGGTGCTTTCCTCGATCGCCGCGGCCGCGACGGTCAGCCCGGCCGAGCGGACGTAGCCGGTCGCCGCGATGCGCGCGGCAACCGTGTCGGATTGCGCCGGTGTGCCGTCCGACAGCGCGAACGGCACGCCGTCGCGCAGCGCGGCGTCGGTGTGGTTCGGGTAGTAGCGCCACCGGTCGAGGAAGCGGATGTCGCCGGTCATGTGCAGCGCGCGGATCGGCTCGCCGTGATACCGGAGCGTCGTCGTGCCGGTGCTCGCATCGAACGCTTCGTGAATGCCGTACTTGCTGACGAAATTCTGGACCGGATCGAGCAGCGCCGTCTCACCCTGTGCGCTCCACAGGTGCAGGAAGGTCGTATCGATTCCGAAGCATTCCTGGAAATCGGTGCCGATTCGGGCGATGCAGTCGCGCAGGTGGCTGGCGTAGCGTGTCCAGGCATCGGCGGTCCCGGCCACGAGCCCGGCCTGCAAGGCGCCGCCGTGGCGCGCGGAGACTTCGTCGACGACGAGACGCCAGTGATGGTCGCGCCGCTCGCCGATCAGCGGCGTGACGACGAACGTGCAGAACAGCGGGTCGGGGCACGCGTGGATCCGGTCGTCGCCGATCTGCGAGAACAGGTCGAACCCCGGCGCGCAGAACCAGATGTCGGCGTCGTACAGCGCGAGCTTGCGAATCTGCGGGTGGCGAGCGCAATACTCGGCCGCCTCGATGAAGCGGCCGACCGGCAGCGCATACGCGCCCGACGCTTCGATCACGTCGACCGACTGGCTCGCCAGGATCTGCCGCTTGCGTTCGGAGAGGCCGTAGCCGATCACCGCGATCCGGCCGTCGTAGCCGGTGTGCCGCAGCGACAGCAGGAACGGCACGAGCATTTCGTACCACGCGCGGTTGTTGTCGTTGATCGCCACGCAGACCGCGTGCTCGCTCGAATGCATGTTCTTTCCCCGGTGGGCGTGCCCGACTCAGTAGCCGACGTGGCGCTCGCAGACGACCGCGCCGCAGCCGCGGCTGTCGTGATACGTAATATGAAACTGCTTGTTGTCCCACAGCCACTGGAACACGGCTTGATATACGCCGGCCGTGGTCATGTCGTGCAGCACGATCTTCTTGCGCGCCAGCGGGCCGAAGCGGTTCAGTTCGGCGAGCGTCTGCTCGTACGTGTGCGTGGTGTCGATGAACAGCAGGTCGGATGCCAGCGGCTCCATCGCCAGATCGTCGGCGATCCTGAATTCGAAGTCGACCGACAGGTCTTTCGCGGCCTGCTCCAGTTCGTGCCGGATCCGGAAGTGCTCGTCGGAGATGTCGACCGACACGAGGCGCTTGGGTTGCGCGAGCATGAAGGCCGTCGTGGTCAGCCCGGTGAACACGCCGAGCTCGAGGATGGTGTCGCACCCGATCGCCGTTTCCGTATAGAAGTCGAAGCGGGAAGGGCTGTCGCCGAGCCAGCCGATCGGTTCGATCTGGTACTGCAGAAACGCCATTCTCAGTTGTTGTAGCGTGCGCATCCTGTTTTCCTTCGCGAACCGGATTCGGTGGTGGGTGCCATCGCCGGGATCGGCTGGCCCCCGCGGTGCCGGCCATTGTAGATCGCCGGCCGCCCCACGCCCTAGCGCCGGTGCGGCGGTGGCGGCGATTACCCGCGCGCCGGCAGGGCCGGCCGCGCGGGCAGCCCCGATTACTTCGCGAGCGTGCGGTATGACACGAGGTCGTTGATCGGCCCGATTTCCGGCCCGGTCACGCCGGGGCGCGTCGCGACCTGCACGACCTTCTCGAACATGATGATGAACGGCGAGTTCGCGAGTACGGCCTTCTGCAGCGCTTCGTAACGCTGCGCGCGCTTCGCGGGCGACGGCTCGACGAGCGCGGCCTCGGTGTCCTTCGTCAGTTGCGGAATGTCCCAGCTGTTGCGCCACGCGAGCATCTTGGTCGGCGACTGGTCGGAGTTGTCCGGATTCCACGCGAAGCCGCGCGCATTGCTGTTCGGGTCCATGTAGTCGGGCGACCACTCGCCGACGAAGATGTCGTGCTGGCGCGCGCGATACTTGCCGATCGCCTGCTTCGCATCGCCCGGAATCAGCTTCACGCGGATGCCGCCCTGCGCGAAGTTCGCCTGCAGCGCCTGCGCGATCTCGAGGTACGGATAGTCGTTCGGCATGTCCATCGTCACGTCGAAGCCGTTCGGCAAGCCGGCCTTGGCGAGCAGCGCCTTCGCCTTCGCGACGTCCTGCTTGTACGGCCGCGCGTTCGACGCACCGAGGAAGCCTTCGGGCAGGAAGGTTTCATGCACCTTGTAGGTCGTGCTGACGATGTTGCGCTGGATGCCGTCGTAGTCGACGAGCCATTTCATCGCCTGCTGCACCTCGGGTTTCGCGAGGTTCGGGTTCTTCGTGTTCAGGCTCAGGTACAGCAGCGCGGACACCGGCCACGACGTGACCTTGATCTTGCCGGCCTTCGTCAGCGCGGCGAGGCTGTCGGGGCTCAGGTTGCGGGCGGCGTCGGCGTCGCCGTTCTCCAGCAGCAGGCGTTGCGCGGATGCTTCGGGCACGTGACGCAGCACGACGCGCTTCATCGGGTACGGCGTGCGGTACTTCTCGAAACGCTGCAGCACGATGGTCTCGTTGGGCGTCCACTTGACGAGCTGGTACGGGCCCGAGCCCGCGTCGTTGGTCCGCAGCCAGGCGCTGCCGAAATCGTTGCCTTGCTGATGCGACAGCAGCAGCTTCTTGTCGAAGACCGATGCCGGGCACGCGCTCAGCACGTTGAGCACGAAGCTCGGCGCGTACTTGCGGTCGGTTTCGAGCACGACGGTCTGCGGATCGACCACGCGCACCTTCTGCATCACGTTCGCCTTCGTGAGGCCGAGATCGGCGAGCACGCCGGCCGGTCCCTTGTCGAGCAGGATGGTGCGCTGCAGCGACCACGCGACGTCGTCGGCGGTCACCGGGTTGCCGGAGTGGAACGTGAGGCCGGGGCGCAGCTTGAACGTGTAGGTCACGCCGTCGGCGCCGACCGTCCACGATTGCGCGATCTGCCCGTCGAAGCGCGTCGGGTCCTTCAGGTCGACGCGCACCAGGCGTTCGTAGGTGTTCGCGACGTATTCGGACGGCACCAGCTCGTAGATCCCGCTCGGGTCGAGGGTCGTGAATTCGCCGAGCTGCGTGGCGACGACGAAGATGCCGGGCGGCGTGGCCGCCTGCGCCGGCAATGCCGGAACAAGCGCGACGAGCGCGGCGCTGACGAACAGGCGGGACAGCAGGTGCTTCATGCGGGCTCCGTTGAAAGGGAATCGTGGGTGCGATTCTCTCATCGACGGCTGCCCGGATGAAAATATTCGGCGTGCGCGCCGGCGGGGTGGCGCGCAGCCGCGAGCCGGGCGGGCGCCCGGCGTCCGCGGGTTCGAATCAGATCGCGCAGCGCGCGATCGCGAAGCGCATCGCTTCCTCGGCCGGCTCGTTGCCCGAGCCGCGCACGACCTTGATGACCGAACCGTTGCCCGACGGCGTCAACGTGACGAAGTACGAGTTCGACCCGACCGCGATGTCGGTTACGCCGTTGTGCTGCGATTGCTCGGTGCCCGACAGGCGGCTGTCGAGGCAGTTGGCGACCGCGTAGGCCGGACGTTGCGACGACACGTAGATCATCGGCGCTGCACCGGAGGCGGAGCCCGGGTCGGACGAGGGCGCGGAACCGCAGGCGGCGAGCAGGGCGGCGGGAAGGAGCAGCAGGAATCGTTTCATGATGGGTCGTCGTGTGTCTCGTATCGAGGCTGGGGCGCGGGGGCGGCGAAACGCGAAGCTTCGCGACGAAACCGCCCGGAATCGGGCCGTTTTTGACGGATGACGATGCGACAGGCGGCTGACGACGGAGTATACCCGCAGCGTTTGAAGCCGTTGGCGCGTTGAAACGATTCGATACACAACAAGCACCCGCTACCGCATCGCGGCAGCGGGCGTTTCAGGTGATGGCGAATGGGCACTTGCCGGGGTTGTCGATCTTATTGGCCGATCTGGTGGCTGACCGCATTTTCCTGCTGGTTCAGCACGTGCTTTTCGCTCTTCGTGATGTGGCTGTGATCCTGCGCAGCCATGTCCCGCTCTTCCCGGCGGATCTTGCGGTCGTCACGGTGCAGGCGCGCGGCCTCGGCGTGCGACATCTCGCCTTCCTTCACTTCGTGATGGATCCGGCGATTCTGGTTGGCGAGGCGCTGGTTGACCGCTTCGCGGCGCGGATGCGCCTGTTGCCACGGCGTATCGGCGAACGCGGTACCGGTCAGCACCGACATCAGGGTCGCGGCAATCGCGAGATGGCGGGTCAGGGCTCGCATGGTGTGTTCTCCTGTCGTTGCGCTCCGGATCGTGGGCGCTTGTCCAAAAAACGCGGAGCGGGCACCGGCTGTTGACGTTTCCTCGTGTATCGATTGCAAGTCTTTATTACGTCGGCGTGTGACGGCGCGAGCCCCGGCGCGTGCAGGACGGGGCCCGACCGTCGCGCACTCGGGTCAATGCGCGCCGGCCGCCGCCGCATCGGCATCGCCGCCGCCGGAGCGCTTCGGCTTCGTGATCCAGATGAGCGGAATGATCGCGATGAAGATGATCGCCGACACGTAGAAGATGTCGTTCAGCCCCATCACGGCCGCCTGCGAATCGACCGACGCGTTGAAGAACGCGAGTGCCGAATCGGGGCCGAGATGCAGCAGCGAGCGCGTCGTGTCGACCTGCTGCGTGAAGACCGGATTGGTGACGCTCGCCTGTTCGGTGAGCCGCACGTGATGCAGGATCGTGCGGTCGTTCCATGCGTTGCTGATCAGCGACGTGCCCACCGCGCCGCAGAACGTGCGGCCGAAATTCGACAGGCCGGCGGCGGCCGGGATCTTCTCCGGCGGCAGCCCGGACAGGATGATCGACGTCAGCGGCACGAAGAACATCGCCATCGGGATGCCCTGCAGCAGCGTCGGCAGCACGAGATCCCAGCGCGACACGTCGGTGTAGAAGGTCGTGCGCATCATGAACACGACCGCGAAGCCGACGAACGCGAGCGTCGCGATGTAGCGCGGATCGGTGCGCGGCAGCAGGCGCCCCATGACCGGCGTGAGCAGGATCGCGAACACGCCGAGCGGCGCGGTGGCGAGCCCGGAATCGACCGCGCGGTAGCCGAGATAGCCCTGCATCCACTGCGGCAGCAGCACCAGCGTGCCGAAGAACATCCCGTACGCGACCGAGATCGCGATCGTGCCGCCCGCGAAATTGCGCTGCGTGAACAGCCGCAGGTCGACGATCGGGTTCGCCTCGTGAAGCTCCCACACGAGGAAGAACGCGAAGCCGATCAGCGCGACGATGCCGAGCGCGACCACGACGGGCGAGTTGAACCAGTCGAGATCCTTGCCCTTGTCGAGCATGATCTGCAGCGAGGCGACCCACAGCACGAGCAGCAACAGGCCGATCGTATCGATCGGCATGCGTTTCGTGGCCGATTCGCGGTCGCGGAACACGATCCACGTGACGGCGGCCGCGAAGAAGCCGACCGGGATGTTGATGTAGAAGATCCACGACCAGTTGTAGTCGTACGTGATCCAGCCGCCGAGCGACGGCCCCGCGATCGGGCCGACGAGCGCCGTCATCGACCACAGCGCCAGTGCGCTCGACGATTTCTGCCGCGGCCACGCGCCGAGCAGCAGCGCCTGCGACAGCGGCGCGAGCGGCCCGGCGACCGCGCCCTGCAGGATCCGTGCGGCGAGCAGCGTGGGCAGGTTCGGCGCGATCCCGCACAACCACGACGCGAACACGAACAGCAGGATCGACGTGACGAACAGGCGCACCTGGCCGAAGCGCTGCGTGAGCCAGCCGGTCAACGGAATCGACACCGCGTTCGCGGCCGCGAAGATCGTGATCACCCACGTGCCTTCGTCGACCGACACGCCGAGGTCGCCCGAGATCGTCGGAATGGCGACGTTCGCGATCGACGAGTCGAGCACGTTCATGAACATCGCGAGCGATACCGCGATCGTGCCGATCGCGAGGCGGCCACCCGATAGCGGGGCTGTAGTGGACGGAGAGGACATGGGTTTCCTGCGTAAGGGACGTAAGGGGCGTCAGGTGCGGAACGGATGCGACCCGTTGCGGCGGGCACGCGCGACCGCACGCGGCCACGCACGCGCGCGCGAATGCGACGCACGGACGGCGCGGCTGCTGAACGGAAGGAAGCACGGCGCGCGCGACGCGGCCCGGTAGAGGGGGCCGACGCGTGCGACGTGCTGCTCGATCGAATGCACGAAGCCGTGGCGGGCTTCGGGAGGCGGAATGCTGCCGGTCAGGAAGGCGGGACGCGCGTGACGCGCCTGCGGGCAGTGGTCAGGCGGCTGCCGTCGCGTATGGATTGGTTTTGCATCGCGACAGGCTAACGATGTGGCGAGCCGCCATCAACACGTGCCGGCTCATTAATCGATTTCGCTTGCTGCAATAATCGCTGGGCGAACCGTGCCGCTTACGGGGCGGTGCGCCAATCGTCGAACACTTCCGCGAGGAATTCGACGAACGCGCGCACCTTGCTGTCGAGCGTCGCGCGCCGCGGATACAGCACGTGCAGCTCGACGTCGTCGGTCCGGTGCCAGTCGGGCAGCACGATTTCGAGCTCGTTCCGCTCGAGCCGGCGCGCCGTGTAGTGCGTCGAGACCAGCGCGATGCCGCCGCCGCTCGCGGCCTGGCGCAGCACCGTCACCGATTCGTTGGTGATCAGCACCGGCCGCACCGGCACGTCGGCCACGTCGCCGGCCGCATTGGTGAGTCGCAGCGTCAGGCCGGGCGCGTCGCGGCCGACGAGCAGCAGGTCGTGCTGCGCGAGATCCTGCGGCGTGGCGGGCCGGCCGACGCGGTCGAGATACGCGGGGTTCGCGGCGAGCTTCGCCTGCGACCAGCCGAGCGAGCGCGCGATGTAGCTGGAGTCGGTCAGCACGCCCGCGCGCAGCGCCACGTCGAAGCCGTGCTCGACGAGATCGAGCGGGTTGTTGTCGTAGATCAGCACGAGCTGGACCAGCGGGTAGCGCCGGCGAAACTCGGCCAGCGCCGGCTCCAGTTCGAACAGCCCGATCGAGTAGGGCACCAGCACGCGCAGCATGCCTTCCGGCGCCGTGCGCAGCGCGCGGGCCTGGCGGTCCGCGTCGAGCAGGATGTCCTCGGCGCGCAGGCAGCGCTCGTAGTAGTCGCGCCCGGCCTCGGTGACGGAGACGCGGCGCGTGGTGCGATACAGCAGCTGGACGCCGAGATCGTCCTCGAGCTGCTTGACCTTGCGGCTCACGCGGCTGAGCGGCATGTCGAGGTGCGTGGCGGCGGCGGTGAAGTTGCCGCGCTCGACCACGCGCAGGAATATCCGGATGCTTTCGAAGTCCATACGGGGTGCTTCAGTGTTCGACCTGCGCGCATCTTACCTGCGCCGGCCGAATCGCTTCGTGCGGCGGCGATTATCCTGCCCGGTGCAATAACGCATCCTGTCCGCGCCTCTTAGTGGCGGCGGCGCGCCCCCGTATGCTCGCCGCATGAAATTCGCTTTCCCCAGCCTGCCGCCGCTCGCGGCCGTGCGCACCGCGCTGCGCGACGCCCGGCCCACGCTGCCGCCCGGCGCCCTCGGCTTCGCATTGCGCAACACGGCTGCATCGCTCCTCGCGCTCTACATTGCGTTCCGGATGAATCTCGACGACCCGAAATGGGCCGCGTCGACGGTGTGGATCGTCGCGCAGGGCAGCCGCGGGATGGGCTTGTCGAAGAGCCAGTACCGGATTCTCGGCACCGCGATCGGCGCGGCTGTCGCGCTCGTGTTGACCGGGGCTTTCGCGCAGACGCCCGAGTTGTTCCTGCCGGCGCTCGCCGCGTGGATCGGCCTGTGCGCGGGCGTCGCGACCTTCCTGCGCAATTTCCGCGCGTATGCGGCGGTGCTCGCGGGCTATACGGCGGCGATCATCGCGATGGACGCCGTGTCCGCGCCGCTGCACGCATTCGACATCGCGACCGCGCGCTTCCTGTACGTGGTGGTCGGCATCCTGTGCGGCGCGGCGTTCGAGACGGTGTTCGCGCCCGGTTCGCCGCTGGCCGACGTCCGCACGCGGCTCGCGCGCTATCTCGACCGCGCGGTGGCCGTCGGGGCGGGCGCGCTGCCC